>JBGCDC010000466.1:0-6527 GCA_045105055.1 Phycisphaeraceae bacterium
GCCTGTGGCATAGTTTTTACGAGCGAAAGCAATCCAATTGCCTCTTCGTAAAGCCCTGAGTCGGCATAATCCAGCGCTATATCTAGTAATGTTGAAACACGCAGACCTGTCTGAGTGATCCCGTTGTTTTGAGCTTTTACAAGCGCCTCGTCATCGATGCCTTGGCTTTGTTGTTGTAAGAGCAACTCGTAGCTGGCCCAATGGTCCAGCGGATCCCTCGACAACACGGATTGCAAGATCGCTTGACCCGCATCGAGTTGATCAAGCTGCCGAAGCATTGCGGCCTTGCAGACAAGTGCCTGGCTATGCTCGGCATTGGTAACAAGCGCTGCATTAAGATGCTCGATTGCCTGTTGATACTTGCCCTGTTTCGCAGCAAGCGTTGCAAGCTGATATTGAGCCGGTGCACGCCAGGCGTAGTTCCATGCGCTTTTATGCAGCCACTTTGTAGATTCGACCGCATCGCCTTGCCGTTTCAGCGCGATGCCTAAGAAGTACAGAGACTCGCCGTCTTCGGGATTAGGGTGACGGAGACGTGATCGATCGACGGCAACGCGAAGATGCTCAATCGCTTCACTGACCAGGCCTCGCTCCAAGAGGCGACGCCCCATAGCAGTATTGCACCGCAGGTCCCCGGGAACCCGCTTGATACCTTCTTGCCAATAGGCCTCCGGATCACGCGTGGGGTGTCGATATTGTTCTAAATGTTCACCTGTGAGATAAAGTTCATCATTGCTTTCGATCTGGTCGGGTGACGGTGGTTCTGTCGCCGATGCAGGGATCGCTGCGTCAGGGTCCAGCGTTGGGGGCTGATACGTTAGCGCAATGTCGCCATGGTGAATCACTTCTAGGCGGAGACCCTCTGTGCGGCAGCCACCAGGAACCGCTACCACCCACTGAATGGGTTGATCGGGAGCAACCTGCACCGCGTCATCACGCAAGACATGATCTTGATAGGTAAGCCGTAAACGAACATCCTCAAATTGAGATGATGCACACAACCCGACGTTCGCGTTGCTCTCATTCATAGACAGGTGCAGTGCAAAATCGCGATTCGCCTGATGGGCTATCCCGATCCCTCGAATCGGCCACCAAGTTTGTGTAAACGTCTTTGTTTCGTAGGGAAGCAGATAGCTAAAGTCCGGTTGATTATCCGTATAAACACCAGCCATTAACTCGACGTAAGGCGGATAGTCGCCTTGCTCGTTTGGCTCGGTCAACTCGCGATCCCAAGCTCGGCCAAACGCGTGATTACCCCAAGTCCACTGCTTCTTCCCTGGGCTGATGTGCCGGTCCGCGACGTGTACGAATCCGCCCTCAGCGGCATGGTCATAGCCGCCAAAGAAGTCGTCGTCTGTTTTCGTAATCATGTAAGACGTTGGTACAGGGATGTTCTTGTACCAACTTAGATCTGTCCCGGGCCGATAGTCCACGCCGTAATAGTGATTCTTAGCAACCGGGAAGCTGCTCATCGCACGAACGGCATGATCTGCAACATACTGCACGTCAGGCGGGAAGAACGATTGGTACTCATCGTGTACTTCAGCAGCGACATTGGCCCACCATAAAAAGGTCTGTTTATAGGGCGTGCGGTTGTATAGTCTTGCCTTGAGATCAACACGCGATGATCCGGGATAGACGGTGATGCCATGCATCCCTTTCATATGTGACATTGGATCGTGGTCGGACATCCAGATCGTCCGTGAGCCATCATCGTGCTCTTCGATACTTGTATCGGTGGGCAAGTAGGTGGCGGGCCGGTGGTGCTGAGGCCAGTTGAACTCGACGCCCCCAGAAATCCATGGACCAGCAAGCCCGACCAGGGCAGGTTTTACGACCGGCTGGTGATAGAAGAAGTCGTAATCGTTCGTCTTATCTAAGCCACGCCAAATCCGCCCGCCTAGTTCGGGCATCAGTTCGATCCGCACGTACTGATTCTCTAGCGTCCAAATGTCCCATTGCTCATCCGACTTTGTATCGCTGATCCGTGAATAAAAAGCGAGCGGATACACACGGCCTGACGACCCTTGATACACCCGTTTTTCAAAAAACATCGGGTGAGGATCTGGGTCAGGTATCGGATAGGTGGGTATCGAACGGGACTCGCGATGAAATTCAACAGGCTTCATGACAGGCTCAAGCAGGTAAGCGCAAAATCACTGATTAGTGAGTGACATTAAACCACATCGATGCCATAATGCCATAGAGGCAATTCCGCCAAACATGGATAATTATCCTGCCCCATGCCTAGCTCCCGTAAAACAGTATTACATCGTCGGCAAGAGGGATTCCCCGGGCAGCAAATCGCGGTCGCAACTCCGAGTATTTTTAGCTTTTTAAACGAATCGCTGATTGACGGCTTCATCCCTACCGCGGCTGGTTACTTCCCTCGAGCTCAAGGCCATTACGTTAAGCGCACTACAGTCATCTCAGATGCAATCTTCCTGCTGTGCATTGAGGGTGCGGGCTGGCTAGAAGTCGGTGAAACACGTTTGGAGCTGTGCCCAGGCGACGTTGGGTTTATCCCCGCACATCAGCTGCATGCCTATGGCGCACACGCGGAAAAACCCTGGAGCGTGGCATGGTTTCACGTCAATGGCCCGGAGGTGGAAAGGGTGGCTGCGATTTTGGCGTTAAGCCAGTCGTCCTTAACGTGCCAGGTTGGTGCGATCGAAAAAGACTTGCCGCTTATCGATGAGCTTTGCCAATTGCTTCGCCCCCCGAATCAGCTTGCTCAGATGCGAATCGCTTCGCTACTGGTTCGCGAGTGGTTCGCCAGGGCCGCAGAAAGACAGGCCAACGCATCGCATGGAGCGAGCCTCGTCGATCGGATGCAGATCAGTATTAAATGGATGCGATCGAACTTGCACCGCCCGATCCGTCTAGTCGATCTTGCGGGTCAGGCACAACTCTCTGTCTCTCGCTATTCGGAAGTCTTCCGGCAGCTCTACGGCCGCCCGCCGATCGACTTCTGTACCGCGTGTCGTATTGGTATCGCTTGCGAACAACTTGCGACCACACAATTGAAAGTTAGCGTCATTGCCGAAACAGTGGGCTACACAGACGCACTTCATTTTTCAAGAGTATTCCGACGTGAGATGGGATACTCTCCTAGTAAGTATCGCAAAACACAAGGCCACAATAGTCTTTCTAGCGTATCCGAATAGCCGACATTGCTATATCATCAACCATGCAGCTATGTATTGTCTAGCCACGAACTATTATCGACCCAACACTCATAATGCTATTTCGATACCTACAAAGCAATTGAACGAAATCACCTAAGGTTGACATAATGACACACCACTTGATCCGACTACTGACTTGTTTATTGATTTTGTTACTGCTCGCACCCTCATCTTATTCAGGAGATGTGACTTCTCAAGAGATAGTCGAGGACGATGTGCCGGGCGTACCCATCGCCGCTTCTTATCTTTCGAATATCCAAGAGAAGATGAAAGTGCGATGGCCAAAGAACAAGACCATCAATATCGTCACCCACGGGCACAGTGTTCCCGCAGGCTATTTCAAGACGCCGGTCGTGGACACGTTCAATGCGTACCCGCACCTTCTGCATGTCGCGCTCAAAAAACAGTACCCACACGCTGTCATCAATGTGATCAACACCGCCATCGGTGGCGAAAATTCGGTCCGAGGTGCGAAGCGGTTTGAAGAGGATGTGATGAGTCATCGGCCAGACCTGATCACGATCGACTACGCGCTCAACGACCGAGGCGCAGGGCTTGAAAAGTCCCTTGAGGCTTGGGAGTCAATGATCAAAACTGCGAAGCGTGAAGGCATCCCCGTTCTTCTTCTCACACCGACTTGGGATACGCGATCTAAAATGAATGATCCTGAAGATCCTTTAAATCTGCACGCGGAACAGGTTCGGCGTCTTGCTAGGATCCATGGTGTCGGGCTAGTCGATTCCCATCAGGTATTTCGTCAATTTGTGTCTGTCAAAGGCCAGGCGCTATCGGACATCATGTCCACCGTGAATCACCCGAATCGTAAAGGCCATGAGTTGGTTGTTTCTGAATTGATGAGATGGTTTCCGGAATAATGTTTCTATTTGCTTATTCAACGTTCAGCGAGATCGCATCGATCGCACGGTAGCCTTTTGATCCAATGCCTTGGATCACTACGCCGATCTTTTTGCCTAGATACTCTGCGCCTTGTTCTGCTTTGAAGGTTATTTCATAAGACTGCCAGGCGATGGCATCTGAGTCGTTCGCAATCGCACGGATCGTAGGACTAAGCTTCTGATATCCCGGTTCTTCGTCGTCACTAGCAATCAACTGGGCGGCGACGCCGTGGTCCGTGGATCCGGTTGTATTAACCGAAAACTTGAGCCTGTAGGTATCGCCCGCGGTGATCTTGCGTTCGGTGATTTGCCAAAGCCTGCCAGTCTCTTGGAGATATCCACGCCAGATACCGTCTGCTGCCGGCATGGCACCGCCGACGGTTGCGCCTATTGATTCGACGTCACCTTGATATTGCCAAGCTATCGCTCGTTGATTGTTACCTTCGGTATGCTCAAAACTGCCATTCCGTATCAGTGAATTATCTCGAAAGATAGGGGCGACTTTATATTGCTTTTCTACCCACGCTTGATGCTCTGCGGTCAATGCTGTCACGATCGCGGGGTGGTCATCGGCTAGGTTCTTCTGCTCGCTTGGGTCTTGGTCCAGACGGTATAGGAACGTGCCGGGCGACTCTTTGAAGTTTGGAAAGTCACGGTTATTCGTTATGACGCGAAGCTTCCAGTTCGCATGACGAACGACCCAATCATTTCCGGAGTCCCAAAATTGTGTGCGGTAGTCTTGTTCGATTATCCCGCTGATTATTTCAGACAGGTCGCGTCCATCTGTGCGCGTTCCGTTTTCTAATTTGCTTGCGGAGAGGATCGTATCGATCAAATCCATTTGTGAGACCGCGTCTTTAATTACGCGCCCGTCGTCTTCGCGTCCTAGCCAAGATACGATGAACGGGACACGGATTCCGCCTTCCCCAAGCATGTATTTATGGCCGGTGAGTGGGCTGTTGTCGGCACCGATATTGTGTGAGCCCCCGTTGTCGCCTGTAAAGATCACGATGGTATTATCGAGTTGCCCGCTGGCCTGCAGCGCATCCAGCAGCCGCCCAACATTGTCATCCAAGTGATCGAGTGCAGCTAAGTAAAGCTTACGGCGGAATCGATTGCCAGCCGTATCGCGAGGATCGTTGATGTCGCCAAGTTTATCCTTGGTATTGCCGGGTGCGAACCATGCGTATCTGTGGTTAAACGTCCAGAAAGGGAGCTGCCCGTCATAGGCTCCTGGCGAGTATGTGCTCGTTTCTTCTTCTGTAATCCCGCGTTTCTCTTTGTAGGGCTGCGGTACCGCGTTCCAAAGCTGGGTATGCAGTGCGTTGTAATTGACTGCTACAAAGAGTGGTGCATTTTGTTTATCGAACTGCTTGATGGCTTCGTCTGTGAAGATGTCGGTGGTGTAGCCAGGTCGGTCTTCACGCTTAAGGGTCGGTGCGCCTGCATTATGTTGAGCCCGAATCATTGGCCCAATCACAGCTTGCCGAGCGCGTTTAATTGCTTCGTTTCGGGTAACACCGTTGGCGGTTGCGTGCTTGATGAATTGATCTAGTTCGTCTTGTGTATTTCGCGCGTAGTCTTTCTCTGAATGGATAAATCCGAAGAACTCATCGAAGCCATGGTTCACTGGATTGTCACGAGCGGTTCGTAGTTCTGCGTCTGTATTATTTGGCTCGCCGACAGATCCGAAGTGGTGCTTGCCGATTGAGACCGTGCGGTATCCACCGGCCTTGAGTTGTTCGGCTAACGTGGTGCCAATCGGTACCTGTGTCAGGCCTGGGCCGCCGTACCACCGTGTGCCGTTGCTTTGCGGGTATTGGCCCGTGACGATGGATGAGCGAGATACATTGCAGATTGGGCTGGTGGCGTATCCTTGAGTAAAGAGGACACCGCGCTCTGCGATACGATTGATCTGGGGTGTGTGCGTATCTTTAGCGGCGTGAGCATAGGCCGAGATATCGGCGTATCCCACATCGTCGCAATAAATCAGTAGCACGTTGGGGCGTTTCGTTTCCGTATCGGCTGTCGTCCCGGTTGCGATCAACATCATGAATACTGCAGCAGATATAAGTAACTTACGTCTATGACGATGTGATCGAATTAGCACTTGGGTGATGTCCTTTTGAGGCGTCCAGTAGTCAGCGATGGAATCGGGCTAAACGCTTTGATATACGATCCATCTGTTCTCTTATTCGATAGGTGTCGAATATGCTCGTTTTATGTTGAGGGCTATGACACGCTCACTTTGCGTTTGGATTAGGCGTGTTCATCTTGGCATCGAGGTCTTTGAGATTTTTCTTCAGCATCTCATGTAACTTGCGGGCCAACTCTGGCTCAGCCTTTACGAGGTTATTTTTTTCACCGATGTCATCGACCAAGTTATAAAGTTCCAGCCCGCGTCCAGGACCGTACCACTCGATCAGTTTCCAGTCGCCTGCAC
>JBGCDC010000467.1:0-2096 GCA_045105055.1 Phycisphaeraceae bacterium
CTTCATCGAGGACTTTAAGCCCTACGAGCCGAGCTATGGCAGCCCTGCAAGCTTCATCGCTTCGCCGGTGTTTGAAGGCGGCAAGCTGATCGGCTGTGCGGTGTTCCAGATGCCCGTTGATAAGATCAACGGAATCATGCAGCAGGCGCAGGGCCTAGGCGAGACCGGGCAGACGTTCTTGGTCGCTGACGACCACCGAATGCGTTCCAATAGCCGATTCGCAGAAGAAGGCACGACAACGATCTTCAATCAAGAAGTGAATACAGCTGCTGCCGATGCCGCCTTCCAAGGCGAGACCGATACGATTCAGACGGTCAGCTTTACCGGCAATGAAGTCACCTCAGCGTTTACAGCATTGCAGTTTCTCGATGGCTCGGGACAGCCCGTGCCCGCACTCAATGCCAGCCTGAAGTGGTCGATCTTCGCTGAGCAAGATGTGGCGGAGTTACATGAAACAACGAATGCACTGATCTTACGGATCATGATCGTGGGACTAATCGTCGCATTGATTGCTAGTGCGGCGAGCTTCCTATTCGCAGTGAACCTGATCAAGCCCATCAAGCTCTTGGTTGAACGCTGTAAGCAGATCGCCGCGGGTGACCTGACCGGCAAGCCATTGGTCGTGACATCCCAGGATGAGATCGGCCAAGTTGCTGATGCGACCAATCAAATGAGCAAGTCCCTCGTGGATCTCGTTGGTGAAATGGCACAGGCCTCGGATAACGTCGCGGCGGCTGCGACGGAGATCGCAGCAAGCAGCGAAGAAATGGCCGCGGGCATGGAGAATCAGTGCGACCAGATCATGCAGATCAGCTCATCCATCGAGCAGATGTCGGCTTCCGTCATCGAGGTAGCACGCAAGAGTTCCGATGCTTCCAATGCAGCGGATGAGGCCGGCCGAGCCGCGAAGGAAGGCGGCACGGTCGTTAACGAAACAATCGAAGGTATGGGCGCGATCGACCAAGCTGTTACCGCTTCGGCCAGCTCGGTTAAAGAGCTGGGCCAGCTCGGCGAGCAGATCGGTGCCGTCATCGAAGTGATTAATGACATCGCGGATCAAACGAATCTACTCGCGCTCAATGCCGCGATCGAAGCGGCACGTGCAGGCGAGCACGGCCGAGGCTTCGCAGTCGTCGCTGACGAGGTCCGCAAACTTGCCGATCGAACGACCAAAGCGACCGAAGAGGTTGGCCAATCGATCACCGCGATCCAGATCGGCACGACCGACGCGGTGGAGCGGATGGAGAGCGGGACCGAGCAGGTCAAGATCGGCGTCGAGCACGCCACCGCGTCGGGTGAAAACTTGCAACGCATCGTCGCGAGTGCTGAGAACGTCTCCGTGATGATTCAGTCCATCGCCGCTGCTGCTGAAGAGCAGTCTGCATCGAGTGAACAGGTCAGCCGTAGCGCCGAGCAGATCGCCAATGTCGCACAAGAGGCCGGCCGAGGTGCGGGGCAAGCTGCTGAGGCGGCGAGTGATCTGTCGCAGAAGGCCGAGCAAATGCGTTCGATGGTTGGCCGATTTAAAATCAGCGCGTAGCGCTGGCGTAGTTTGAGTTAGAAAACGAAACGCTCGAGACACCGATGGGGGTGTCTCGGGCGTTTTATCGGTACCGGGTCTTCTGAATGCCTTGTTTCTGCAAATAGTAGAGTGAGATTAATCAAAATTATATGAGGGACATTCAGAAAGTCCCAACGAATGCCGATGCCTGCATTGCACTCTTGATGCGGGGAGGCGGGCCCTTGGGCTACGCCTGCAATCATGCAATCGGAGGCGCCACGATGATGTGGTTTACTGTTGTGTTGGCTTTGTTGGTCGGTGTTTTAGGCGTATTGGCGGTTATTTTTCGTAACCGTTTGTCTCTACGAAACAAGATTGTCGTGCTCGGATTAATGATCGGGCTTGGGTCCGTCTTATCTGTGGGCACGATCGCCACCTCGCAAAGCTCGAACGCATTAGAAGAATACGAAGTCTTAACTCTCGCGGCTTTGCGTGACGGTCGAAAGTCACAGATTGAGGACTACTTCGTTGGCATCCACGAGCAGATGTTTAACTTTGCACAGAACCAGATGGTGGTGGATGCGACGCGTGACTT
>JBGCDC010000468.1:0-4284 GCA_045105055.1 Phycisphaeraceae bacterium
CCATCGCGGCGGCTCGTGCATCGGTGGACTCGCCGCTGAAAATCACCCGGCTCTTGAGCCCGATCCGGGCGCGATCGAACTCGTCTTGCGTGACATCCCCCGCTTGGATGGCTATGAGTTGTTCATGGAGCACATCAAGTGATTCCTGTGCACGCTCTGGGGTCGTGCCGACATAGTTGGTCACGAGCCCGTGTTGCTTCTGTGCGCGGTAGCTCGCGGATACCGAGTAGCACAACCCGCGCTTCTCGCGGACTTCGGTGAACAGTCGGCTGGACATCCCGCCCGAGAGCACCGACACAGCAGCGCGTTGAAGCATCGATTCTTCATCGGGGTCGGCCGGGGCGTCGTAGGCTAGGCCGATGTGGACCTGTTCGGTTTCCGCATCGAGGTGCGTGTATCCGCGCGGGCCATCTTTGGTCACGGCGACGTCATCGGCCGAGCCGGTCCAATCTGCGGTGAGTTGTTCGACGGTATCGCGGAGCGTGTCCCAGTCGAGCTGACCAGCGAACGAGAGGATCGATCCGCCGGGGACGACGCCGGCTTGCCAGTAGTCGCGGACATCATCGAGCGTCATCGCCTTGAGGTCCTCAGCGACGCCGTCGCTGGGTCGGCCAAGCGGCTCGGGGAAGTGGTTCTGACGCAGCGCGATCATCGCGCGTCGCTGCGGGTCGTCGTCCAGCGCCGCGATCTCTTGCAGGCATAAGTCGCGTGACGGCTCGAACTCGTGCTCATCGAAGTTCGGCGACAGGGCTTGGCTAAGCAGCAGCGGCAGGGCGGCGTCAAGGTGTTCGCCGACGAGCGTTGCGCCGATGCGGAGGTGCTGGTTGCCCGCGCTCGCTGAGCGGTGGACGCCGAGCGTGTCGAGTGCTTCGTTGAAGTCGCGTGAGGCTTGGCCGCCTGCGCCGCGCGTGAGCAGCTCGGCAAGCAGTGGGGCGACGCCTTGTTTCGCTTCGGGCTGACGCGCCACGCCAGCGGGCGTGAGCAGCGACATCGCCAGCGAGCGGACGCCAGGCATCGGCTCTGCGACAAGGTTCAAACCATTTGAAAACGTGTGGGTGTAAATCTCCGGCATAGGCGGGAGATTGTACCGGGGCCTTGCCAGTGGGGAGTTTAGAGGGAGATTTGAAAGGGGTATGAGGCGGTGTCTGAGATGGCTTCACCTCTCAACTGTCCCTCACGACTCTTAACTCCAAATCATGCCGAGGCGCGTTGGCACAGGCCAATCAATTCATCGACCTGTTGCTGGATGTCTTGCGTGACTTCGAGCGCCCCTATCGAGTCGATGAGGTGTTCGAGCTGACCCGCGGTTTGGGAGATCGGCTCGAAGCCGTAGCCCGTCGCCGCACCTTTGAGCTGGTGGGCAATCGTGCGTAGCCCGACGATGTCGTTGGCCCGCGAGGTGGTTTGGATCGTGTTGATCCGGTCATCGATCTCTTCGACGAAGAACTGGACCAGCTCAACCATATCTGGATCACGCGCCAGCGTGCTGACGAGCGGTGCGGAAGATTGGTTTTGCGATTCTGGAGATGAGTGAGACATAAACAATGGACCTCGTTGTCCCCCCGTCAGATTCCTTCGACAACCCTGATATCGACTGATTTCGATAAATCTTTTAATCTGACCATCTACTCTGTGGTGAGCTTTTGGAGTGTTGGCCGTTTTTCTGCGTCTAAATCAGCGTTTAATGTGTCTGAAGGCGTTTTTTCGTTATTCTTCTATTCTTGCTGTTCTTTTGAAATTAGGTCATTCACCTGATTAATCCGTAGAGGTTTTTCGGCGGTTTCGGCCGTATCGGACACCTTTTTGGAAGTATCAAAGTGCTCCACGGTGATCAGATCGGTCGCGGGCAAGTCGTCATCGACGCGCTTTTCTGACCAGGTTTTGTTGGCCATGGAGGCGTACTGCCGCGCGGGCGTTAGGCCGAGGGTGTGTGCCATCGGCTGACGGGTGGTGTCGGGGATCGGGTCGAAGCCCGGCAGCGCGGTGCCGTTGATCTCGTTGTATAGCGCGAGGGTCAGTGCTTCGCTGGCGGCGGGGGTGACACGCGCACGGAATGTACCCGTCGTCGGGTTGTACCAGAAGCCCGCTTGGGTCTGGCTCGACACAACCGGGTCCGGCGGGTGGTCGCCAAGGTCGCCTGGCGGCGCTAAATCAATCCAAGGCCGATCGCCCTCGACCAGCACATTCGTCGGAACATCCTCGCCAAACCACTCGCGATGCAAGTGCACCAGCAACACATCCTGGCCGGCCATCGCCGACTGCACTGTCGTGTGGTACGCCGCCTGCTCTTGCAACTGCTGCAACGCAGCACGCACCACTTCGGTCTGCTGTTCGTCGTGCGCCTTGCTGTTGTAGAGATACAGCCCGCCCGCCACGACCGCGATAAGCATCAACCCGATCATAATGTCGATGACGATCCGCATAGGTAGGCCCTTATGAAAGTCACGCAGACACGACTCGCACACCGCGTGCAAGACAAACCCAACATTTCACAATCGACTCAATCCCCCGCCCCCATCACGACCAACCCGCGCCCGCTTATGCAATCCGCGCAAAGCCCGGCCCTACAACCGATGCGACCGACACGACACGCGAGACAGACCGCTTCACACAAGCAACACGCGCACAAAAAACCCCGCCGGGCAAACGCCTAGGGCGGGGTGAATGGCGACGACAGGACTCGAACCTGTGACCCGAGGCTTATGAATCCTCTGCTCTACCAACTGAGCTACGTCGCCTAGATTTGAACGCGGCATTGTAGCTGACCTTGAGAAAGTGGCAAGGGGACGGGGATTTGAGAGGGAGAGTAGGCAGGGAGAGTTGAGAGTTTGGAGTAAAAACCCCAGCCAGCGCATCAACACTGTCTTTCGACTCTCCTTCTCCACTGTCCCTCCCAACTTGATTGAACCCCGATCGAACTCACCTATTTTTATCCCCACCCCGGCCCACACGCCGATATGTACTGGCAGGGCAGGGAGGCCCACCGGCATGGCTAAAGACGCAATGCTAAACCACAGCCCGTGCCCGTTCGTCGAACAAGGCGACGGCCGATGCAGCTGCCGGATGACCAAACAAACCCTCGCCCAAGCGTTCGAATTCTGCTTGGGAGGCAGGCACTTTTCCTGCCAGACCTACCACGCCATCAAGTGGGAACGCCAGGCCCAAAGCGATGACTCAACGACCAAGCTTCAACCCGGCACCACGGCACCAATCACAAGCCAGCCGTACCGCCACCCAAGCACGCCCGCTGCGCGCCTCGGCCACCGCGACGACCAACAGGCCGTCGCCTAGCCGACCCAAACCCAATAAAACACGCAAGCCCTCGCGCTTCGAAGCCCCCGTCCGCGACTTCCTCACCTACTGCAAAGTCGAGTGCGGCTTCGCACCCGCCACCCTCGCCGCCTACGCAGGCGACATCCGCGACCTCTGGGTCGAACTCGCTCAGCTCGGTATGACCTCCTGGGAAGACCTCACCCACCCGATCATCACCGAACACCTCAAAAATCTACGCGACCAGCGCGGCCTAGAGCTCTCCACCATCGCTCGGCACGTCGCCACCATCCGCGTCTTCTGCCGGTTCACCCACACCGCGGGCACCATCGAAGAAAACCCCGCCGAGTGGCTCGAACAACCCGAGACCTGGCAAAAACTCCCCACCGTCATGCACGACGAGCAGGTCAAACAGCTGCTCGCCGCACCCCAGCCAAGCGACGCCCTCTACCTCCGCGATGTCGCTTTGCTTGAGCTGCTCTACGCCGGCGGCCTCCGCGCCTCCGAACTCGCGGACATGGACAACAGCGCCATCCACTTCGAGCTGGGCGTCTGCCGAATCATGGGTAAAGGCAACAAAGAACGCCTCGTCCCCATCGGCCGACCCGCCCTCCGTGCCGTCCAACGCTACCTCGACGAGCTCCGCCCCGACCTCGAGAAGCCCAATATCTCCGGCGAACGCATCTTCCTTTCCCGCACAGGCCAACCAATCACCCGTGTCGTCGTCTGGCAAGTCGTCAAACGCCACGCCAAGCGCGCCGGCCTCAAAGACGTCCACCCCCACACCCTCCGCCACTCCTTCGCCACCCAGATGCTCGCCGGCGGCGCCGACCTCCGTGTCGTCCAAGAGCTCCTAGGCCACTCCAACATCAACACCACCCAAGTCTACACCCACGTCGACCGCTCCCGCCTCAAAGACGTCGTCAGCCGATTCCACCCAAGGCCGTAGAGCATCTTGCGCTATTTCAGGCAAGTGGGACAGGCTTCCAGCCTGTCATACACGGGCTCTCTCCG
>JBGCDC010000469.1:0-4094 GCA_045105055.1 Phycisphaeraceae bacterium
GCCTTCGACGCCGTCTTCGAGCTTGACGAAAGCACCATAGGACATGATGTTTGTGACGGTACCGGAGACGCGGGTGTTCGCTGGGTATCGGGCTTCGATATCTTCCCAAGGCGAAGAGTCCTTCTGCTTGAGGCCCAGCGCGATCTTCTCTTTGTCGAAGTCGATGTTGAGGATCTTGACTTCGACCTTGTCGTCGATCTTCACGACGTCGCTTGGGTGGTTGACCCGGCCCCAGCTCATGTCGGTGATGTGCAAGAGGCCATCGATGCCGCCGAGGTCGACAAACGCACCGAAGTCGGCGATGTTCTTGACGGTGCCTTCGACGATGTCGCCGACGGTGATCTTCTCGAGCAGCTGCTTACGCATGACCGAGCGACGGTCTTCGATAAGCTTACGACGCGAGATAACGATGTTGCGACGCTCGGTATCGATCTTGAGGATCTGTGCCTCGATCGTCTTGCCGATGTAGATGCCGATGTCTGGAGGACGGCGGATGTCGACCTGCGACGCGGGAAGGAAGACAGGCACGCCGATATCGACGAGTAGTCCACCCTTGATCTTCCGCATGACTTTGCCGTCGATGGAATCGCCTTCGCCTTTTTCGGAGATAAGCTTTTCCCAACCACGGATGCGGTCGGCTTTGCGTTTGGAGATGGCGACCATGCCGCCTTCGCCTTCGACAGTTTCGAGCAAGACGTCAACCGCGTCGCCGATTTCGACGTCAGCGGGGTTGTCAAACTCGTTCTTGTCGAGGATGCCTTCAGACTTGAGGCCGACGTCGACGAGGAAGTCGTCGCCAGCCATACCAATGATTTTGCCGGTGAGGATCGAACCGCTGGAAAAATCAGCGATGTTGTCCTGCAGCAGTTCTTCCATATCGCCGCCAGCGACGGCGTCGCCGAAGGCTTCTAGAAGCATTGTTTCTGCTTCTAGATCTTCAATGGATAATTCTGCAATGAGGGTCTTATTGACCATAAGAGAGGAGTGTCCTTTCGTGACTGTTTACCCGCCTTAGCACACGCTAAGTACAACAGGTCGCGACCCACGGATAGGCCGCCTGATGCGAAACCCCAACGGACCATCCGATGAGACAAGCTAAATAGTGTAACAAATATGCCTATCGACGCATACGCCCGCCGCGTGCTAAACCTCTGCTGCGACACGATCTCGGACGTAGCTCACCGCATTTTGAAACATCGTCAAGCCCGGCATGGTTTGGCTGAGGAAACCCTCGCCCTGGCGGGTCCATTGGGGGTGCTGGGTGGCAGTGACGTAGCGTTCGGGGTGGGGCATGAGGCCGAAGATCACGCCGGTCGGGTCGCAGATGCCCGCGATATCGTCGTCTGAACCGTTGGGATTGGTGTCGGCGGTGTAGCGAAGGGCGACTTGGCCGTTGGTTTTGAGTTGGGTGATCAGTTCAGCCGGGCCGGTGAAACGTCCCTCGCCGTGAGCGATGGGCAGCTCGAATTCGGCTAGGCCTTTTGTCCAGATGCACTTGGATTCGGCATCCGCCTGGACCGGACCCCACTTGCACGTAAACCGGCCTGAGTTGTTGTCCGCCAGCGTGCAGGCCTGCGTCGCTTGTTCGGGGAACGGCAGCAGGCCGAGCTTGACCAGCACCTGAAACCCGTTGCAAATCCCGATCATCGGCACGCCACACTTGGCTGCATCTTGCAGCGGTTCGAGCAGGCGGTGCTTGAGTCGATTCGCAAGGATACGCCCCGCCGCGATGTCGTCGCCGTAGCTGAATCCACCTGGAAAACCGATGAGGTCGAACGACGCGATCAGGTCGGGCTGCTCGATGAGCTTGGCGATATGGATCGTCTGCGTCGACGCCCCCGCCTGCTCAAAGGCATATGCCAACTCGGCGTCGCAGTTCGTGCCCGCGGTACGGATGATCAAGGTGCTCGGGTTCATCTGCGAAATCATAACATCGCCTGCTTGGCTATGGCTTATCATGAGGCTGTGGAATCAGATCATCAACCCGATCCTTGGCAGACACCTCTTCCGGCCCAAAGCGATGAGCCCGTTGAGATAGACGAAGCGGTCGACGAACAGTTGCTACCGATGCGACGTCAATCGTTCGCTCCGAAACGTCGGCCGATCCGCGTGGCCCTTGCATGGACAGTTATATTTGCCTGCACCGTCGCGATCATGGCGATGCAAGCGAAGATGAGCAGCCTGCCGCCACCCGTGCCCTCCGACACGACGCCCGGCATGGATATGGTCCTCTTTAGCCGTATGGTTGTGGGATTTGAGCTCGTGCTCGGCCAGCAAGAAGCCGACTTGCTGGCACAGCTTGAGATGCAGGCCGACGCGTCGCCTTTTCAAACCACCGACCTCATGCGTGTCGCTGTCGTCATCGGTGAACTTTACGATTCCGATACCGCGAAAAATAGACTCGACGAACTAACCGGCACACAGCTCGCTCCCTCGCTCGAACCCGCTGCGAACTTCCAAACAGACCATCAGTTGCTAAGAAGGATTTATAGCGATGAGGCCTACGTGCCAAGCTCTGCCGAAGCGAACGATCTGATCCTACGACACGGCTGGTTCGGCGAACTCGCCGCGACCTACAACCTCGCTTCGAGCGATACCGCGTACACGGCGGCGCGGAGTGTCGCCTCGCGCACGATCTGGCTGATCATGACATTTGCGGTGCTAGTCATCCTCGCGTTCATGGCAGGCTTCGTGTTATTCATCACTGCGATCATTCTCCTCGCGATGGAGAAGATTAAGCCAAAGTTCCAGCCGGGCACGCTCACGCACAACTCGGCGTATCTCGAACTGGTCGCCGTGTTCCTCGTCGCTTTCATTGCTTTGCAAATGCTTGCGGTCTGGCTCACGCCGATCGTGGGCTTTGACTTGATGCTGCCGATGCTCGGGCTGATGGTGCTGCCCGTGTTCTGGCCGATGCTATGTGGCATTCGCTTTAGCCAGTACCGCAAAGACATGGGACTCACTGCCCCTAAAGGAATACACCGCGAAGTCGCCGCGGGCGTCGTCGGCTATCTCGCGGGCCTGCCCATCGTCTTCGTCGGCGGCGTCTTGACCGTCCTCGCCGCAATGATCACCGGCATGGACAGCGAACACCCTGCGGGCCGAGAGATCCTCACCGGCGGCAACTACGAAATCTTCGTGCTCGTCCTCGCCACTGTGGTCTGGGCACCCATCGTGGAAGAGATCGTCTTCCGGGCCGCGTTCTATCGACACCTCCGCAAGCTGCCGGGCTGGGTCACTTGGATCGCCGCGACAGTCGTGACATCTTTCATCTTCGCCGCAATCCACCCCCAAGGCATCGTCGGCATCCCCATCTTGATGTCGATCGCTTTCGTTCTCGCCGGGCTCCGCCAATGGCGTGGCTCACTCGTTGCACCCATCGCCGCACACGCGCTGCACAACGGCACGATCATCACGTTCACGATCACGCTGATGTACTTGTAGCCGTAAAGCTCGCGAACAAAATCACTCCCGCTCGCCCGTCTCGCGAAAACTCGCACGACGCTTGGCGTACTCCTCCGGGCTATGCGGCAGGTCCGGGTTCTCCACCCCATCGATCGCCTGCTTGTGCAGCGTCTTCAAGAACGGCACGCACCACCCGCACCCCGTCCCCGCACTGAGGCACTCGCTGATCAAACTCGCGACGCGCGGCTTCTCACGCTTGCAGTAGTTCACTACCTTGCGCTGGCTGACGTGAAAACAAAGGCAAACATTGTCGTCTGGGTTCATGGCTACAATCGTAGCATGCCCGAGAGCGCCTACGACATCCTGCTCGACGAACTCGAAAAGCTGCCCGGCATCGGCCGACGCTCTGCGGAACGTATCGCGTTTCACCTGCTGCGCCAGCCTTCCGAGTCGTCCGTCCACCTCGCCAGTGCTTTGACGCGCTTCCGCACGAACCTAAAAGTCTGTGACACCTGCGGGCATGTGACCGAGTCCGACCCTTGCCCGATCTGCTCCGACCCCAATCGCGACGCGGGGACGCTGCTGGTCGTTGAACAGCCCAGCGACGTTGTGGCGATCGAACAGGCCGGGGCATACCGCGGCCGATACCACGTCCTCATGGGGAGGCTCGCGCCGATGGAAGCCATCGG
>JBGCDC010000470.1:0-9117 GCA_045105055.1 Phycisphaeraceae bacterium
CAGGGTCAACGCGATGGCGATGTTCATCGCGTTGAACACGGCGTGCGCGAGGATCGGCGCGAGCAGTGAGCCAGTACGTTCGTAGAGGTACCCCCAGGCTAGGCCTAGCACGAAGAGCGGAGCGAGCGCTTGCGTGGGCACGACCGATCCGTGGATCGCGGAAAAGACGGCGGCGGTGATCACGAGCGCGGGCCAGCGATACCCGTTCATCAATCGCATCAACGAGGTTTGCAATACCCCTCGGAAGATCAGCTCTTCAAACAGCGGCGCAATCACCACGGCCGAAAGCACAATCGCGATCAATAGATCCAAGCTAAAGCTCTCACGCAGGACGACAAGCGTTTCGTGCGAAACTTGTGGCACGGGCTCTTTAAGCAGCATCGCGGCCCAGACCGCAAGCATGCTGGCGGCGCCTGCGATACCAAAGCACATCACGCCGCCGAGCAGACCCCACCGCAAATCACGCAGCGGGTGGCGCGGCAGTAGGCCAAGGCTTCGAAAGCCCACATCGGTACGCATCGCTAGGCTGAACATCAACGCAATAATGACGACGGGCACAAGTTCAAAAAGGATGCGTAGGTTTTGCGAGCTGTCGCTATCGAGCTGTAGCTTGATTACTGCGTAGCCCATGACAAGGCAGATTCCTAATAAGTAGATGACTCGGGGCTGATGCAGATCGCGTGTCGGGCCGAGGCGAAGCTTCTTTTCACTCAGCTCCCCTCGCCAAATCATATAAATCAGTATCGCCAGCGATAAGCCGACGACGACGTACTGGGCGATCGAGATGAGTTCATGCAGGGTCATCGCAGGGCAGCTTAGAGCGTGTCTCGCGGTGCGTCACGTTTGGATCATCTACGGCGGCCGACTCGCTGATCGTTACAACCCGCAAGGCTTGACAGGTTTATCGAGCCAACCGGCGATCGGTGCGCGTGGGGCGATCCATTGGGATCGATAACGAAAGAGAACGAGAGGCGAAACGATGCACGCAAAAACAAAGAAATGGATCAAGCGCGGGCTCATCGGCAGCACACTGGCGATCGTGCTTGGCGCGGGTTTAACTTTTTATCTGCTACAGCGTCCGCCAGCGGTTTGGTCTGATTCACAGGCGTTGCTAGAAGAGATATCGCCCGCCGAGCGTACGGCGCTTGCGGAAGGTGTGATGCAGCGTCTGACGACTGCGGCGGATCGATTGCTCGCGGATCAAGATGCACTCTTTGGCGTGTCATCCAATCCGGACTTCAGCCAGCAACTCACAGACGCGCCGGTGGACGAGACGTTTGAGTTGGAGCTGAGCAACAAAGAATTACTGTCCGTCGCAAGCGAGTGGGCGGAAAAATGGGTCGAGCAGCGCGGCTATGAGCCGCCCGATCAGATGAATGGGCTTGTCGTCATGATCAAAGATGGCGAACTTAATCTCGCCTTTGAACTCGTCGTAGGCTCGTGGCGTCAGATCTTCTCCGGCAAGGCCACCCTGCGTTTTGATTCCGACGGCATGGCCCACGGCAGCGTCAGCAACTTCACCGCAGGCTCTCTTCCTCTCCCCATTGCGTCCGTTGGTGATTGGGTAGCGAAACAATTGCCCGCAGGCCAAACGGAACGCGCCGCACAGATCGGCGATTGGGTCGCGGAACTGGAAGACTTTGAGTTTCGGCCGGTTTTAGAACTTGAACACCGCAGACGGGCGCGCGTCATCGCGATGCAGGTCCGTGAGGATTCGCTTGTGATGACGATGCGTCTGCAAGACCACCGCACGTACAAAGCACACAACGTTCTATTGAAAACCGGCGCAGTTGCGGTCAATGACGTCTTACCAACAACAACCTTTGATGGCAGCGCAATCGCAGACGTGCCGACGACGACGGACTAGTGGATCGGATTCGGCCCGGCCGGTGTATAAAGGGAGCATGAAGCGTCTTCCTATTGCTCTGCTCTTGGTCACGTCATTATTTCTAAGTGCTTGTCACGCCACCTCGCCGCCGTCAGGTACCGCAGAGGCTGCAAACAAGCGCGTCAACGTATTGATGATCTCGATCGACGACCTGAACGACTGGGTCGGCTGTCTTGGTGGACATCCGCAGGCACGGACGCCGAATATCGATCGCTTGGCACGTGAGTCTGTTCTGTTCACGAACGCCCACAGCCCCGCACCGTCTTGCAACCCCTGCCGAACAGCGGTGCTCACCGGACTCGCACCGTGGCGAAGCGGCGTCTACAACAACAACGCCACATGGCGGGACGCGCTACCCGATGTCGTCACGCTACCCGCACACTTTCGGCAAAACGGCTGGACCTGCCGCGGCGGCGGCAAATTCTTCCATCACTACCAAAACGATGTCGATGGCTGGGACACCTACTTCCCCGAGGTGCAGCAGGAGTTCCCCGAAGGATCGTTTGCGCCAAAGGATTTGACCTACCGATACAAGCCGACGAACGACCGTTGGTACCGTGAGTTTGTCTGGGGCCCGTTCCTACCCGAGCACAACGCGGACGAACACAGCGACCAGGCAACGGTCAATCACATCGTTGGTTTGTTGGATGAGATACCAAGCAGCGAAGCGTTCTTTATGAACTGCGGGATCTACCGCCCGCATGTGCCGTGGTACGTTCCGCAAAAATACTTCGACGCGTTTCCGCTTGAGCTGGTGCAGATGCCCGCGAGCGTTGTGGACGACCTTGTGGATCTACCTGCAAAGATCAAGGAACGGACTGGCCGCGACCCGTACTACAAGGCACTTGACGACGCAGGTGTCCACCGCGAGGCGACGCAGGCCTACCTTGCAAGTGTCCTTTACATGGACGAAATGGTTGGACAGGTGCTCGACGCGTTAGACAAAAGCGACCATGCAGACAACACAATCGTCGTCTTCTGGTCGGATCACGGCTACCACATGGGCGAGAAAAAGCGATACCGAAAGTTTTCGTTGTGGGATGACGCGACGCACGTGCCCGTGATCATCCGGCTTCCACCATCGCTCAAGATGAAGTGGGCGGCAGGCGAGCCATGCCATGAGGCGGTGAGCCTGCAGGACCTGTACCCGACGCTGATGGAACTGGCTGACCTGCAACCCCCGCACAAGCTCGATGGCCAGTCGCTTGTGCCGTTACTGATTGATCCTTCAGAGGCCCGCGATGAGCCTGCGATTACAGTCAACGACTGGAACACCGCTTACGCCATCCGTACCGAGCAGTGGACCTACATCCAGCGCGAAGATGGCGAAGAACTCTACGACCGCGTTGCGGACCCGCACCAATGGCACAACCTCGCGAGTGATCCGCAGCACCGTGTCATGATGGATGTGCTAGCTAAACACATCCCAACAGAACAGGCCGAGCGATTCCGCAACACAAAGTGATCACGCAGATTTACTTGCCGCACGAATCACGACCGGCTTACTAATCCGGTCGGCGATAATCTGATCCGTCACGTTGCGTGCGATGTCTGTGACGACGATCGCTTCTTCGCCGGTGCATAGGTCGCCGGGATCGTCATTCTGCAATGCCTCAGCGAAGTGGTCGTACATCACGGCGAAATTTTTCTCGCCTGTGTGCTTGAGCTTTTCGGTGAAGTGATTGTTACGCAGTTCGAACAGCCCGGTGTTGCGCTCATAGCGGATGACGCCGTCGGTACCGATGAGTTCGTAGACGAATTCGTTGTATTTATTTTTGGTGGTATGGCCGTAGGAGTACGACATCTCGACCATGGTGTGTGCGCCGTTGTCGTGGTCCATGTGGAGGTAGACGTGGTCGGGCGCCTCGTATTCATCGACCCACGAGCCATGGCCGGAGTATCGCGTGACGGGCGAATTGAGCCACCACTGCGCGAGGTCGATCTGGTGAACACCGCAGTCGACCATGGGCCCGCCTTCGAGCATCCGGTCGATGCGTCGTTGATACTTGACCCAGTTTCCCTCAGCGTCTTGTTCGTACTTGCCGTGACAGTCCCAGTTGTAGATAAGTCGCAAAGAACGAACCTCACCAATCGCGCCGTTTTGTACGAGGTCTCGGATGGTTTGCGAGCAGCCCGAGAAGCGATAGCAGAAGCCGACATACAAAGGCAGGTCGGCACCCTTCATCAAATCGACAATCTGCTGCGCTTCATCTGCGTCCATCGCCAACGGCTTTTCGCACAACGCGGGTAGGCCGTGCTTGGCACAACCTTTGATGTTGGTCAGGTGTACCGGCGCGGGCGAGCAGATGCTGACCGCGTCCAGTCCACTCTTCATAAACTCGGCTTGTGTGGTGTAGCCCTCAGGCACACCGAAGCGACGCTGGTAGTCAGCAAGGCTCGCCTCATTGGGATCCATCAGGGCTTTGATCTCGAACCGTGGGCTTTCGCGCAGCGGGGGCAGGTGCCCATATTCCGACACTACTCCACAGCCCATGACACCGATTTTGATTGCAGACATCTAAAACTCCGTTCGTATACGTCTCACTTAAACAACGTCATGCCATTAGCATGATGAGACAGGTTGGTATCGGCTGATCCTGTACGCACGTGTGATTTCGGTTCAACATTTATTGGCCTTTGGAGGCAGACATGAACAAGCAGATTCAAGGCAGCGTTTTGGGCGTGGTGTTATGGGTCCTCGTCGGCTTGGCTTGGCCTACTTTTGCCGAGTCCCCGCCAGCGGGTATGTCTGTACCGCTGAGCGAGCACGTTTTCTATCAGCCCGGTCCATACGAGTTAACGCGGGACTCTAAGCCAAAAAAAGATGTGCCTGCTGGCATGATCACTCGGCACCTCCTAAAGGACTGCACCGCCTATCCCGGCACGATCCGCGACTACTGGGTCTACGTGCCCGCGCAATACGATCCAAAAGGTAAAGACGCCGCCGCAGTCATGATCTTCCAAGACGGTAACGCCTACATCGACCCCAAGAGTGGCTACCGCGCGACGACGGTGATGGACAACCTCATCGCCACGGGCGAGATGCCCATCACGATCGGCATCTTCATCACGCCGGGCCACCGCAGCGACAAGCTCCCCGCAGGCTACTGGGGCAAACGTAATAATCGCAGCGTCGAATACGACACACCCGACGATACCTACGCGACCTTCCTGATCGAGGAAATCCTACCGCTGGTCGCAAAAAATTATCGCCTGACAGACGACCCCGACCAACGCGCCATCTGCGGGGCTAGCTCCGGCGGAATATGCGCCTTCAAAACCGCATGGCACCGGCCCGACGCCTTCCGCAAAGTCCTCTCCACCATCGGCAGCTTCACCAACATCCGAGGCGGACACATCTACCCCGCCCTCATCCGAAAAGAAGATGTCCGACCCATCCGCGTCTTCCTGCAAGACGGCATGAACGACCTCGACAACGCCCACGGCAACTGGTGGCTGGGCAATCAACAAATGGCCCGAGCCTTGGCGTACAAAGATCGCTACGACTACCGCTTCGTCGCAGGCGACGAAGGCCACAACTCAAAGCACGGCACAGCGATCTTCCCCGAAGCCATGCGATGGCTTTGGCGGAAGGCGGATTAGATTGATGCGGTTCGTAACACGCCCCAAGGCGCGAGCATCCCTATAAAAAAACCGCCTCTAGCGAGCAGTGCTCAGCTAGAGGCAGCTTCCGGGGGCAAAAATATTTCTCAACCTTGCGAATAGGTTAGCACGCAATTTTCAAAGTTGCAAATGCTTGTAATATTTGCTGCTCGCTGCTGGACTAGGCCTTGAGCACATCCGTCTCACCCTCGGTCCTCGCGATCGTCACGGCACCGACCGAATCTGAGAAAACATTCACCGCGGTCCGCACCATATCCAAGGGCCGATCAAACACAAAGAGCAAGCCCAGCCCCGACACCAGCAGCACACCCTCGGGCAGAGAACCGGCAGGCAGCGCATCTTGAACTGCAGTCAGGATGACGACGATCGCAACCAGGGACGCAGAGGGCACGCCCGCTACGCCGATGGAGGTCAGCACCGCCGTGACCACGATCAAGAACTGCTGAGCAAACGTCAGTTCAATACCAAACGCCTGACAGATAAAAATCGCCGCGACGCACTCGTACAGTGCCGTGCCATCCATGTTCACCGTCGCACCCAAAGGGAGGACGAAGCTGGTGGTCTTACGAGACACGCCCGCACGGTCTTCGACGCACTCCATCGTGACGGGCAGTGTCGCGCTACTCGATGCGGTCGAGAACGCCGTGAGCAACGCTGGCATCATGGCTCGGTAGTGCCGAATCGGATTGACCCGGGCCACCAGCAACAAGATCAACGGCATCACCACCGCGAAGTGGATCATCAGCGCGAGCAGTGCCCCGCCTGCAAAGGTTGTCAGCCCGGTCACGAACGTGTCGAGTCGGCCGTCGGGTACGAGCTTGGCGTATTGCTCTCCGAGTGTCGCGGCAATGAGCCCGATGATCCCTAGGGGGGCGAGCCTGAGCACAAAATCGGTGATCGATAGCGTCAGGTCGTACACGCCTTGGGTGAATGCCTTGACCGCTCGGGCCGGGTCGTTGTCGCTCTTACTCAAAAAGAAGCCGATCAGAATCGACACCACGATTAAGCCAAGCAGCTTGCCCTGCGCCGCGGCTTCGATCAGGTTTGGCGGGACCATCTCAC
Source organism: Phycisphaeraceae bacterium (assembly GCA_045105055.1). Taxonomy (GTDB): domain Bacteria; phylum Planctomycetota; class Phycisphaerae; order Phycisphaerales; family Phycisphaeraceae; genus JAHQVV01. The sequence continues at coordinate 6,575 of JBGCDC010000470.1, forward strand.
GGAAGACATCGAGGAAATCAGTCGCCTGCTTGCCGCCGACTTTTTTATCTACCGCCTGCTGATCATTCGCAAAGGCCGAGAGGTCCTGGCCCTGGAGGATGCCAACAGTCTGCCCCCTGTCATCCGTAGTTAGGCCCGGCGACAAAATGTTGACCACCGCCAAGCCGATCAAAACACTGATCACTGACGTCGTGGCGTAGTAGCCCATCGTCTTCCCCGCGAGCCGACCAAAGCCCGTGGACCCGTCGCCGTGCTTGGTCAGGTTCGCGACCGCCAAGATGATGCTCGACATCACCAGCGGGACGATGATGAGCTTAAGGCCCTGGATGAAGAGGTCGCCGACGAGATCAAAGAACAGGTAAGCGTAGCTCGACGTCGCGATCTTCGCCGCCTCGACACCGCGAAGTTCGTCAGCGATCTCGGCACCCACTTGCCCAACCGCGCGTGCACCCATGCCGTAGCCGATTGCCGCGCCGATGATCAGGCCCAGCAAGATCTGCCAGTGAAGCGGCCACCGCCACGGCGCAAGCCCACCTTTGCGCGGGTTCTCATTTAATGCAAGATCATTCATAAGGATCGATCATAACAGCCCACGCCGACGCTGAGAGACAGCAAAGCGTCCCGTACAAGACGCTATCGATCCCCAAACAGACCTGCCGATGAAAACATCCAGCAGCCTGTTGTAAAATCGCTGCGCGCACGGAGGCCAACGCTTGCAACTCAAAACGCTCATCAAAGACCTGCCCATCACCCTGCGCCGAGGCAACGGCGAGTGTGATATCGTCGGCCTGACCGACGACAGCCGAGCCGTCACCAAAGACTCGCTCTTCATCGCTAGGCCTGGCGCCGATGGCGATCCGATGCGCTTCGTACCCAATGCAATCCAAACTGGCGCTATCGCGGTGCTGCTACCGCACGATGTCGATGACGCTGCAATTGACGAGCTTCCCGGTGACCTCGCGATCCTGACCACGAAGCCCAACACCGTCGTCGATCAACGCCTCTGTGGCAAACTCGCAGAACGCTTCTACGACAACCCCTCTCGCAAGCTAAAGCTCCTCGGCGTCACCGGCACCAACGGCAAAACAACCACGGTCACCATCGCCAAACACCTGCTCGAATCCGCGGGACACAAGACCGGGCTCATTGGAACCGTCGAGCTCGACACCGGCTCACCGACAGGTCCAACGCCCGCTACGCTCACCACCCCCGGCGCGATTCAGCTCACCCAACTGCTCGCCGAGATGGTCGCCAACGGATGCACCTGCTGTGTGATGGAAGTCTCGAGCCACGCGCTGCACCAAGGACGAGCCGACCACGTCCGCTTCGCCGCCGCCGCGTTCACCAACCTCACACAAGACCACCTCGATTACCACGGCGACATGCACGCCTACGCCGACGCCAAAGCCATCCTGTTCGAGTCTCTTGACAAAGACGCCTTCGCCGTCCTCAACGGTGACGACACCTGGTCTACGCGCATGGCCCTGGGCTGCTGCGCGGCGATCACCTTCAGCGCCGTCCTTCACGAACCCGAAGAAGAGTCGCCCGAACAACTCGCCCGCCGCCGATGCTGCGCGTTCCCCATCGAGATGACCGCCGCGACGAGCACCGTCGAGTTCGCTGGGCCATTCGCCCGCTTCAAAGCAACCCTCCCACTGCCCGGCATGCACAACCTCAGTAATGCGCTGCAGGCAATGGCCCTCGCACGCCTCGCGATGGACGTTCAACCCAAACAACTCCGCACCGCACTCGAATCCTGTCCGCCCGTCCCAGGCCGACTCGAAGCCGTCGGCCCCAATTGGCCGCAACCCCCAGCGCCTCAATCAAATCTCCCGACCGTCCTCGTCGATTACGCGCACACGCCTGACGCGCTAAACAATGTCGGCAGCACGATGCGGCAACTCACCAAAGGCAAACTCATCACCGTCTTCGGGTGCGGCGGCGATCGCGATCGCGCCAAGCGCCCGCTCATGGCGAAGGCCGCGCAGCAGTACGCCGATGTCGTCGTCCTCACCTCCGACAACCCCAGAACCGAAGACCCGCAGCAAATCCTCGATGATGCGGCAAAAGGTTTCGCCAACACCCAACACCCAACACCTAAAACCCAAACTATCCCCGACCGCGCCGAAGCTATCCGCTTTGCTATCAACCTCGCGACTCATAACGACACCGTCCTCATCGCGGGCAAAGGCCACGAGGACTATCAAATCATCGGCACCGAAAAGCATCACTTCGATGACCGCGAACAAGCCGCCGCCGCACTGGGTGACAAGCTAAATCAATCCGCCATATAAAGCCCATGGCGTTGCGACAGCAATGCCGTGGGATTCAACCCCCAACAACTCAACCCTCGCCGGGCAAGCCCGTCCGCTAAACAAAGATCGCATGACCTTCTGGACCTACCAAAACCTCGCCGACGTCACCCAAGGCACTTGGCTCGTCGAACCCGACGACCTCAACGTCGAGCTTACCGGCCTCTGGCACGACACGCGCGACATCAAACAAGGCCAGGCCTACCTCGCCATCAAAGGCGATAACTTCGA
>JBGCDC010000471.1:0-5172 GCA_045105055.1 Phycisphaeraceae bacterium
CACCTCACCGGCATCGTCTCGGAGACGGCATACCTCGGCGAGACCCACTGGCTCATGTTCCTTTACGAGGTCACCAAGCCCGTCAGCATCGCACCCGAAGCAATGAGCTTTGACGAGGGTCAGCTAGAGTGGCACGAGATCGATGCGATCGACGCCCTGCCCATCCCCCAGACCGACCGCGGCGTGATTTGGCCCCTCTTTTGGAAAAATCGAGGCCAATTTTTCACCGCCCACATCGATTGCCAAACTCAGCCCATGCGTTGGCGCAACGAACAGCCCGTCGCAGGCCCCTGGCATGACTTACAGCCCGCCTAACCCCTACAAACCGATAACATCATGAGGATCATGCCATACTCGGCTTGGCTCACCCCCAAACCCGCGATAAACTTGATCCAGCACTGACATTAACCGATGACCACACTGTGGCAACATCGCCTCCAAACGAACAGAACACGATCCAAAGAAACTCCAAGGACCACGAGATGAAACGCACCCTCGGCCTACTACTCCTGTCCGCCGTCCTCCTCCAAGGTACGACCGGCTGTAACTTCTCCGAAGACCGCGAGGTCTACAAGTCAACTTACATGTCGCCTAAGTCCGTCTACGCGGTCTACCGACCGTCCAACGACAGCGCATGGTCCTACGACATCCCGCCGCAGCACCTCCTCGTCGTCGAACGCGACACAGGCGAAGAAACCGCAGAGTGGGCCACCACAGCCAAAGGCTACGCCACTTCGCTGAGCTGGGAGCTGTACCCCATCGACGCGAACGAGTCCAAGCTGCGTAGCAACCACTACACCGGCACCCCAATCGACTCCGGCACCATCACGCTCAACGGCACCCCGATGATCATCGGCTACACCATCGGCAAGCCGGTCGACCCCGCCACGCTTCCTGTCGAGCGATCGATTGAAGACATCGAAAAAGACCTCCCCGAGCCCGACGCGCTCCCCGAACCAACACCCGAGCCCGCTGAAGAAGCCGCTGAGTAAATCAAGAGTCAATCAACTAAAAAAGCACCACCTTGATGGCGGTGCTTTTTTTATTTAGTAAATCGATCTACATGCCGCTACTTCAACTCAACCGACCAGTACGCACTGTCTAAAAATGCTTTCCAGCTCTCGTACTTGCCGCTGCCAAGCCGTAACCCGAGGACGGTGTTGGCCTTGGGTTTGACGGGGTTTTGCACCAGAGGCATCGAGGCCTGCTGAGGCGTCCTGCCTCCCTTGCGTGTGTTGCACTTCACACAGCAGCACACCAGGTTCGCCCAGCTCGCGCCGCCACCCTGGCTGCGCGGGACGACGTGGTCTAGCGAGAGCTCCGATGACGAAAATTTCCCGCCGCAGTATTGGCATCGGTTGTGGTCGCGAGCAAAGATGTTCCGCCGATTGAGCTTCACCTCGTTACGGGGCATCTTGTCATAGCGAAACAGCCGGATCACCTTCGGCACCGCGATCTGCATCCGTACCGTCCGCACCCACTCATATGGATCATCGCCATCCGCCGCTTCAAACAGTCGACGATAGTCCTCGGACAGGTCCGCCCAATCGCCAAAGCCGTAGCCCATGTACGAGCCGTCGTCGACGCGGATCACCTCGGCCATATCTTTGCAGAGCATCGCAAAAGCCCGCCTCGCATCGACGACACGGACAGGCATCCACATTTTGTTGAGGACGAGGACGTGAGAGTTCAGAGCTGTCGCCACAGATTCCATGAGAAGTCACGCGGTTAGAGACAAAATTCTGATGATGGAGTCTATCGCTCTAGCGTGCAGGATTCAATGTCAACGCTTGGTTTATCGCTGAATCGAACAGGCTTTGGTGGTTTGATCTGCCGTTGGCTTGACGAATACGCGGCGGCGTGTTCAAATGCGTAGCTCGCCCCGCAACGGGCAAGACGATCAGCAACCAAGGGCGGTTGCCAGAGCGGCCAATTGGAGCGGACTGTAACTCCGCTGGCGTACGCCTACGTAGGTTCGAATCCTACACCGCCCACTTCAGAAAGACCTCGCTACTTCAGCGAGGTCTTTTTGTTTAACGGCCGCGCTTGCACGACTACACACCGCCGCGCAGCGATAGCTCAATGCCTACCGCGCACAACATCGGAAGCACTCGTAATCCCATTCGTGATTCAAGTCGAACCTTAGCCCCATCGCAGCCGAACGCGCGAGCGCTAAACAAGGCGTCAACGCGCATGAACGCGCTCAACCTCAATCGCTAAATATCGTATCAACGCAAGCGCCAAACATCAGGTGTACCCAACAAGAAACCGCCGGGTGGCGCGCCGGCGGTTTGGGGTCGGCATCATGCGATGCCAACAAATCTTAAGTTGATGAACTTAGTGTAGCGTAACACCCGTGATTAATTCAAAGGCCTCTTCATATTTTTTTGTCGTGTTCGTCAGTACATCATCCGGCAACACAGGCCCGGGCGACTGCTTGTCCCACTTGCCTTCCTTCACGAGCGACTCCAAGTAGTTACGCACGTACTGCTTGTCGTAGCTGTCTTGATCACGCCCCGCTTCGTAAGCGCTCGCCGACCAGTACCGCGAACTATCCGGCGTCAACACTTCATCAATCACAATCGGCGTGTCGTCCTTCGCATCGATCGGCACACCAAACTCAAACTTCGTATCCGCAAGAATGATCCCTCGCTCTGCCGCATAGTCGTGCGCCATCTGATAAATCGATAGCGAGTGATCACGCAACACTTCCATCTGTAGCGTGCCGACCAATTCACACGCGCGTTCGAACGAGATATTTTCATCATGCTCGCCCTGCTCCGCCTTGGTCGCTGGCGTGAAGATCGGCTCGGGCAACTTCGCACACTGCGTCAACCCCGCCGGCAGCTTCACGCCACAGACCTGCTGATTTTGCTGGTATTCCTTCCACCCCGACCCCGCCAGATACCCCCGCACCCCGCACTCAATCGGCACGACTTTCGCGCGTCGGCCGATCATGACGTAGCCCGCAAGCCGATCAACTTGCTCGTCGCTCAGCCCAGCGATCGTCGAAGGATCGGTCGAGATCACATGCGTCTGAAATTTATAACCCAGCTTCTCGCGGATCATCTCAAACCAGAACGCTGACATCTGCGTGAGCAGCTTGCCCTTGCCCGCCGGGCCATTGGGCATCACCACATCAAACGCGCTAAGCCGATCCGTCGCGACCAGCAGCAAGGCCTCTGTGCCATCCTTGAGCGTGCAATCATAAACATCACGCACCTTGCCCTGCCGTTTATTAGGCAGCGGCAAGTCGGTGGACATCAGGGCGCGGTTATCATGCATTCTTGTATTGAACCACGAAGCCGAGCCCGAGACAATCCACATGACCACCATATCAAAGCTGCTATGCCTTCTCGCGTGCCTGTTGATCACGATGACAACCCTGGCCGAGCAGACCAAGCCCAACATCCTTTTCATCTTCGCCGACGACTGGGGCTTTGGAGATCTCTCCTGCCACGGACACGAGATCATCGAAACGCCGAACCTTGACCGCCTCGCCAGCCAAGGCATTAACGTCAAAGACTTCACCGTCGCCTCAGGCGTCTGCTCGCCCTCGCGCACGGCCTTGATGACCGGCCACTTCCCCGCGCGCTACCGCATCAACCAGCACTTCCACCACACGCGCCACCATCGCAACGCCGGCATGCCTGACTGGCTTGATCCGCAAGCTCCCATGCTCCCGCGTCAACTCCAGCAGGCCGGCTACGCGACCTATCACATCGGCAAGTGGCACCTCACCGGCAAGCCCATCACCGACGCACCCCTCCCCACCGCTTACGGCTACGACGCCGCGTGGATCTGGAACGGCCCGGGACCCGAAATTAATTCCCAAGATGTCTGGGATAAAGCCATCGACGTCATCGAAGAAAAACGCGACAAACCCTTCTTCATAAACCTCTGGCTTAATGAAACCCACACCCCCCACTTCCCCACACAAAAGTGGCTGGACTACTACGCCAAGAAGGGCCTGGATGAACGCGAGCGCGTCTACCCCGCCGTCGCAAGTAACGCGGATGAAGAGATCGGCCGAATCCTCAAAGCCTTGGACAACGCGGGCCTAACCGAGAACACCTTGGTCATCTTTACCAGCGATAACGGACCCGAGTACCCGCTGGAGCGCAAGGGCAAAGTGATGAACCACCCCGAACTGGGCAAGGGGCTGAACACCTGGTACTCCCTCGGCTCTGCGGGCGATCTCAAAGGCAAGAAACGCAGCCTGCACGAAGGAGGCATCCGCGTGCCGTTCATCGCGCGTTGGCCAGCGAAGTCTCAAGGCGGCCTCGAAATTCAAAATAGTGCATTCACCGCCGTTGACCTGTTACCAACCCTTTCTAAGTTGGCCGGCGCAGCATTGCCTGCCTCATACACCGCCGATGGCGAGGACCGATCGCAAATGCTCTTCGGGGCCGACCTGAACCCACGGACCAAGCCGATCTTCTGGTACTGGCCCGTTGGAAAGGGAATCGACAACTGGCCCCAGGCCGCGATTCGAGTGGGAGGCTTTGACGCATGGAAACTTCTGATGACCACTGATGGATCCCGCGTCGAACTCTATGACATCCGTGACGACCCGCTGGAGCAAAACAACATGGCTGCCGATCACCCAGAAGTGGTTGAACGTCTGCGCGGCCAGCTTGAAGCTTGGCTCGCTGAGCTCCCCAAAGAAGCCGACCCAAAATGTTTTTCGAAGCTGCGAAAAAAGTGAAAATTAGCCGACGGACTTGAATCGTCAGAACTTCCGCAGGAATCGCACGTCGTTCTCAAACAGCCAGCGGATGTCTTTGATCGCGTGCTTGCGCATGGCCAGGCGTTCGATGCCTAGGCCAAACGCAAAGCCGGTCCACGCTTCGGGGTCGTAGCCGACCTGCTCGAAAACGGCTGGGTCGACCATGCCGCAGCCGCCAATCTCCATCCACTCCGGGCCTTTGCCCAGATCCATCTTCACGTACAGCTCGGCACTCGGCTCGGTGAACGGAAAATAACTCGGCACCAAATCAATCTCCGCATCCGCGCCGAACATCGCGCGGGCGAACTGGTACAGCGTCGTCTTCATGTCGACCATGCTGACTTTTTTATCAACGTACAAGCCCTCTACCTGGTGGAACATCGAGTAGTGCGTCGCGTCGTGTTCATCCGGGCGATACACCCGGCCGGTCGAGATGATGCGGA
>JBGCDC010000472.1:0-6883 GCA_045105055.1 Phycisphaeraceae bacterium
GGTCATCGGTGTAGACTTCTGGTGCGACCTTGCGCAGACCAAAGCAATAGGGGCAGACGGCCGCAGCCACCGCAGGCGCAAATTGCACGCTCAGCCCGACAGCGAACATCACAACAATTGCCAATATCGTACCCAGATGGCCACGCCAGGTCATCGGCTCTCCTCAATGACAAAGGGCCGCAGCACAGTGCCGCGACCCTTTCGCTCTAATAAAGTCTGCAGCGCTTAGATCGGGTCAGGGATCGGCGTGCCATCGAGCTCGGCCTGTTGTCGCGCGTCTGCCGTGCTCGGCACAAAGGCGAAGATGCTCAAGAGCAGCACTGTCAACAGGCGTTTAAGCGTTTGTTTTTGCAAAGTGTTGTGTCCGCATTGTTTCATGCTTTAGTCCCACTAATGGTCAAGGCGACGTTACCACTGCCGCTTCGGAACCCTTCGAGGTCAAGTGCAACGTACAGGAAGCCTGCGGCTTTGATCGCATTGGCAACCTTTAGTCTGACGTTGGGATCTAGTATTTGTTGCATCTGATCGGCAGGTAGCTCGATCCGGGCGACTTGTTCGTGATGGCGAACACGGAGGCCGATGAAGCCTAACTCGCGAAGCGCGGCCTCGGCCTGTTCGACCTGAGAGAGCCGCTCAAGCGTCACCTCGGTGCCGTAGGGGATACGGCTGGCAAGGCACGCCGCGGCGGGCTTATCCCAGTTGGGAAGGTTGAGGTGCTGAGCGAGTTCGCGGACATCGGCTTTATCTAGACCGGCTTCAACGAGGGGCGCGACGACCTTTGCCTCGTCTGCGGCGTCGAGTCCGGGGCGGTGGCCGCCGAGGTCATCGGCGTTGGTGCCGTTGAAAATCGTCGCGTATTGATGTTTGACTGCGTAGGCCTGCAGTTGATCGTAGAGATGGGTCTTGCAGTAATAACAGCGATCACCCGCATTGGCCTGATAACCCGGGTCGTTTTGTTCGTTGGGCGCGATGATAATTAGGTTTAGGCCGAGGCCGTCTGCTAGTTGCTTGGCTTCCGAAAACTCGCTGCGGGGCAGCGAGGGCGAGTCGCCGATGACGGCCGGGGCGTTGTCCCTGCCCAGCACCTGACGGGCGACCGCCGCAACGAGGGTCGAATCGATCCCGCCGCTGTAGGCGGTGAGGACGCGGTCGTATCGGCCGACCACGGCCTGGAGCCGAGCGAGCTTCGTCAAGGTGTCATTTTGCGTCTTCATAAACATCACAACATTTTACCCGCCAAGTCCGTGGGCCCCCTCCGCTTGCATCGATTGGCGTGGCTGTCTAAACTGTTCGGCTCAACAAAAACGATTCGCACTCGTAGCTCAATTGGATAGAGCAGCGGTTTACGGAGCCGCAGGTTAGAGGTTCGAGTCCTCTCGAGTGCATTATGACCGCCAGTTCACACTGGCGGTTTTTTTGTCAAAATTGAGAACGCAGACCTAAGTCATGTCCCGGCCGAGCCGATCATGCATACATGACCGAGCGTCGCCAAAATATGCGATTAAAGACCCGTGGCCTATGCACGCCCTTTGGCGAGGTCATGGACATCTCCGATTCGGGGATGGGCGTGTTTCGCAAAGGACGAGTCGTTTGTGCTGTGGGTGACGAGGTCAAGCTTTACCTCAGCCACGACGCAACCGAAATCGAACTGAACGCCCGCGTCGTGCGCGTCTCCAACGTCGGGCTCTTCCGCCATGAAATCGGCTTCGAATTCATCGCTATCAGCGAAGAAACCCTGACCGAACTCTGGTGCATGACCGACAGTGCCTGTAGCGAGTTCACCGGGCCCCGCTGCTTCATCGCGGCGTAGTTTGAACTTTTTGAATTTAGATATTTGATGAAGCGCCGCGGCTTGCCTCGTTTTTTCTATGCGCTTAGGCGCGGTAAGCCTCGACGATTCATGTCGGACATGAATCTGCAACTTACTTTGATTCAATCAGGTGATACTGGATCGCATCAGAGATGGCTTGCCAACTGGCGTCGACGACGTTGGTGTCGACGCCCACGGTGGTGAACCATCGCGTTTCTCGGTCCGGGTCGTTCAAGCCAACGGCGAACTCAATCGTTGCCCGCACCCTCGCCGCGGACTCGGCGGTCGGATTGACCACACGCACGCTGTAGTCGGCCAAGTGCAGATTATCGATCTCTGGGTAATGCGGACGCAAACACGCACGCAGCGCACCATCCAGCGCATTGACCGGGCCATCGCCCTCAGCGACATGGTGCTCAACTTTTTCATTGACCATCAGCTTGACGGTTGCTTCGGTGCCTGCGGCCTCGTCGCTGTGCCGAGAGATCGTGCAGCGGTAGTGGTCTAGGTCCCAGTACGCGGTGCGGGTGCCGAGCGCCTCGTAGACAAGCAGTTCGTAACTAGCCTTGGCCCGCTCGAATTGATAGCCCTCGTGCTCGAGGTCTTGGACACGTTCGAGGACTTTGCGCTGCACGTCTTTGTTGTCGGTGATACCAAACTTTTCGCCGAGGTCGGCAGCGATATTGGAAGCCCCGGACAACTCGCTAACGAGGATGTGGCGTTGGTTGCCAATCGACTCAGGTGGGACATGTTCGTAGCTGTGCGCGATGCGCTGAACCGCATGGACATGCATGCCGCCCTTGTGCGAGAACGCGCCTTCGCTGACATAGGGTTGATTGGGCACGGGCGTGGTGCCGGTGGCGTCGTAGACATAGCGGGACAGTTCGGTCAGTCGCGCGACCGCGCCTTTGCGTAAGACATCTCTGCTGTACTTGAGTGAGAGGTTTGCGGCCATGGTGATGAGGTCGACGTTGCCACAGCGTTCGCCAATGCCGTTGATCGTGCCTTGGACCTGGACGCAGCCAGCGTCAACAGCGGCGAGTGAGTTTGCGACGGCCAGGCCACCATCATTATGAACGTGAATAGCGAGCGACGGGCCACCCGTACCCACATGCTTGAGCACTGCATTGACGATGTCGGTGATATCACTAGAGAGCGATCCGCCGTTGGTGTCGCAGAGGACCAGCCTTGTCGCGCCGCCTTTGACCGCGGCGTCGAGTGTTTGCAAAGTGTATGCGGGGTTGGCTTTGTAGCCATCGAAGAAGTGCTCGGCGTCGTAAAACACCTGCTCCACCTGCGGCTGTTCGCTACAGAAACGCACAGAGTCTTCGATCATCGCAAGGTTTTCTTCGCGGTCGACACGCAACACCTCGTCGACGTGCAAGTCCCATGTCTTGCCCACGATGGTGATGATCGGTGCCCCGGCGTTGACCAACGCGTTCATGCCGATATCGTCCTCGGGCTTGATGTCTTTGCGACGGGTCATGCCAAACGCACAGACCTTCGCGTGCTTCCACTCGATCTTGCGAGCCTCTTCAAAGAACGCGACATCTTTCGGATTGGATAGCGGGTAGCCGCCTTCGATGTAGTCAAAGCCCAGGTCGTCCAGCAGGCGTGCGATATTGATCTTGTCGACGAGTGTGAGCGTGATGCCTAGGCCTTGCGTGCCATCGCGGAGGGTGGTGTCGTAGAGTTCAACGCGTGTCGGGCGGGTCATGGCGGGCCTGGGTTGAGGTCAAAGGTTCAAGGCTTACCTGGCTAATAAAAAACCCTGCTTGGGCAGGGCAGGCAAATTCAGAAAATGATCCGATCGCCGCCCTACTGTCGTGGGCTCGTAATCGAAATGATGTTTCGGGTCGTGGCGATCATTAGACAAACAGTATAGGTCGATCACAAAGATCAAACAATCCCAATCGAACGATCCCGCAGGGCTAGGTTGGCTATAATCACTCGTTTCCCCACGTAGATGCGATAGACGACACCGATGTACCCCGCCCCCGACAACCCACCAACCGAGCACCGCTGGCTGAGACGATTCACGTACCTCGTAATCGTCGCGACCTTCTCGCTCATCGCGATCGGCGGACATGTCACCAGCACCGACGTCGGGCTAGCTGTACCCGACGGCTTCACAACCTTTGGCTACCCCACCCTCCTCGCGCCGCTGAGCGTGTGGTGGGACGACTTCGGCACACGATGGGAGCACGGCCACCGGCTCAAGGGCATGGTGGTCGGCATGATGACCATCGTCATGGCGATCTGGCTACTCATCGCAATTAAGCAACGCACTTGGCTGAGATGGGCCGGTGTCGTGATGCTCTTACTCGTCATCAGCCAAGGCATCATGGGCGCACTCCGCGTCTCCGAGATCTCGCTCACCTTCGCCTTCATCCACGGCATCGTCGGCCAACTCATCCTGTGCTCATGGGTCGTGATTGCCGCGGCACTGAGCACGCCTTGGCTACGACGACTCCCTGCGATAAAACAATCCAGTCGGGATCATGCGACGGTCGCTCTACGTTGGTCGGTGCGCGTCTTGCTCGTTCTACTCATCGCACAGCTCACGCTCGGCTCGGCCGTCCGACACTTCAAAGCCGACAAAGCCATCCCCGACTTCCCGCTGACCTATGGCCAAGTCATTCCACCGATGTCGCAAGACTCGCTCGACGACGCCTACACAAATTACTACTCCGAGCAGCTCGGCAAAACCCCCGACGAGACAGGCATCGCCAACCGTTCGCCACAAGGCGAAGTCGTCATCGCCCTGTCCGACGTAGACCTCCAATTCGCACACCGATTCGGTGCGATCATCGTCTGCACGCTTGGCTTGCTCGTGATCATTGCCGCAATCCGTCGTTCGGGAGATCGCTCCGTCGTCATCGCGCCCGCCCTGTTTGTGCTCACCTTATTCAGCGCACAGTTCGCACTGGGCGTAATGACCGTGCTGACAGGCACCGATCCCCTAATGGCCACGTTACACCAAGCGACCGGTGCCGTATTGATCGCGTCGTCCACTTGGTTGGCCGTTCGGATACACTTGGCCGAGTTCGCACCTGTGGCAATTAACGCTGAAATCGAATCCCCAAAGCCTACTGCGGCAGCCCGCCCCGCTGCACAAAGGACACCCGTGACCGCCTGATGAGTCAACTCTCCGACACATCTAAAGCCTCGCTTCCCGCAGACGACGCCTACACTCCGTCTCCATTCGACCCGGTCGATCCCCCATCAACCGATGAATCGCCAGAGCCTTTTGTGAAGACACCGTCCGCCATCCGTGACTACATCAAGCTGACCAAGCCAAGTATCACGCGTATGGTCGTGATCACCGCAGCGGTCGGCTTCGTCTTCGGCTTCAGCGACGCGACAGGCGCATCCATCGCCCAGCTGCCGCTCTTGACTCTCGCCATTGCCATGATCGGCACCGCCCTGTCATGCATGGCCGCAAGCGTGTTCAACCAAGTCATCGAGCAAGACACCGATGCACTGATGGACCGCACCAAGAATCGACCCATCGCCGCAGGACGCGTTGCACCTAAACCCGCGATATTATTTGGTACGTTGCTCACCGTGGCGGGCGTTGGCGTTCTTGCCGCGTTTGGCCTGTATCTCGCTGCAGGTTTGTGTGCCTTTACGATCGCTAGCTACGCGCTGATCTACACCCCGCTGAAGCGCACTACAAGCCTTTCGCTCTTGATCGGCGCAGTACCCGGCGCAGTGCCGCCAATGATCGGCTACGCCGCCGCGAGCAACAACACACTCGGCCCGGCCGCCTGGCTCCTCTTCGCCATCATGTTCGTTTGGCAAGTCCCCCACTTCCTGGCTATCGCCTGGCTCTACCGCGACGACTATGCCAAGGCCAAGCTCGCCATGCTCCCCGTCGTCGACCCGACCGGGCTACGCACCTTCCGACAAACGCTCATCGGCTGCCTGCTCCTATTACCCCTCGGCATCCTGCCCTCCGCAATGAATGTGGCGGGTAAGTGGTACTTCGCCGCAGCGATGATCTGTGGCCTAGGCTTCCTTGCCTTTGGCGTTTTGCTCGTTCTCAAGCCGTCGCGGGACAACGCCCGCCGACTCTTCCTCGCGTCGCTGGTGTACCTGCCCGTCGTGCTCACCGTCATGCTGATCGACCGCGTATGACCACCATGCAGACCGACGAATCAATGACTACTTCGACCGAGATCGCCGCAATCTGCGTGCGTAAATTAAGCCATACTTACAAACCTGTTAAGCCGCCCCGCTCGCGTAAAAAAGCCCCCCCGCCGCAAGACGCTGCGATCGACCAAGTCGACCTCGATGTCAAGCCTGGCGAAGTCTTCGCACTCCTCGGCCCCAACGGCAGCGGCAAGTCCACCCTGCTGCGCATCCTCGCCACCGTTCAAGCACCACGCGATAACGCCGGGACCGCGAGCGTCTTCGGCAGCGATATCATTCAAGACGCACAAGCCGTCCGGCAAAATCTTGGTGTCATCTTCCAAAACCCCGCGCTCGACCTCAAGCTCACCGCCTACGAAAACCTATCCGTCCACGCCAAGCTCTATGGCCGATTCGGCCCAACACTCGACGCCGACATTAAGCAAGCCCTTGATCAGCTCGGAATGGCCGAACGCATGTACGACCACGTCGAGTCGTTCAGTGGCGGTATGCGCCGCCGCGTCGAGATCGCCAAGGCACTACTCACCAAGCCGCGGCTGCTCCTCATGGACGAGGCTTCGGCCGGTCTTGATATCGCCATTCAACGTGACATCTGGAACGACCTCCGCAAGCTTGTCGCCGATACCGGCTTGACCGTGCTGCTGACCACACACCTCATGGACGAAGCCGAGCAGGCCGACCGCGTCGCCGTCATGGCGAAAGGTAAAATCATCGCTGTCGATCAACCCGATGCACTCGTCGCGGCCGTCGGAGACCAAGTCCTCGAAATCACCCCCGCCAACGGCACGACAGCCGAGCAGTTAAGCGAGCTCGTCAAAGACGCGCTAAACAATCAACTGGGCGGCAGCGAGCCAAACGTCAGCCAAGGCAAGGTCCACCTCGAACACGCTGACGCACCGGCGATGATCGCAACGGGAG
>JBGCDC010000473.1:0-7588 GCA_045105055.1 Phycisphaeraceae bacterium
CTATACATCATCATCATTGCATAGACGCCATTTGGTAATTAGTGATCAGTGTGGATGCTTCTATTGTTTAGAGGTATTTAAGCCAATCGCTATCACAGAGTGGTGTGACGAAGATGAAAACGGATTAGGCCAAACGGCACTGTGTCCGCACTGCGGTACCGATTCCGTAATAGGAACAAATCTGCCGGACGGAGTTGATTTACAGTATCTAGAGCAATTGCATCAACGAGGTTTCGGCTAATAATTAGTTTGCTATTAGCCTTTTGATGTTAGCAGTAAGGATTGTTTTGAAACTATGGCCTGCCACCTCCCCAATACAAACCTCCACCTTGGCGACTGGTCCCCGACGCCATTGACGCGCGTTGCGCTCGAGCCCGATGGCCCGTGCATCTGGTCGAAGCTGGAGTTTATGAATCCTGGCGGATCGACCAAGGACCGCATCGCCAACCACATCCTCACCAAGGCCTACCGCAGCGGTGCAATTCAGCCAGGCGGCACGGTCGTTGAGGCGTCCAGCGGGTCGACCTCGATTGCCATGGCGATGGTTTGCGCGCAGCTCGGTCTGAAGTTCATCGCGGTCATGCCTGCTGGCGTTTCCAACGAGCGCTCGCTGATCATCAAGGCCTACGGCGGCGAGGTCCATCACACCGATGAAGCGGCGACCATGGCCGACTGTATCACTGAATCGCGTCGGCTTGCGGATGAGCTCGGCGCGTTCTTGCCCGCGCAGTTTGAGAACTCGGACAACGCCGAGGCCCATCGCTTTGGTACGGCACGTGAGATCATCAAGCAACTCCCCACGCAACACGTCGATGCCGTCGTCGCGGGCGTCGGCACCGGTGGCACACTCGTCGGGCTTTATCACGGCCTGCGCGATCACGGCTGCATGGCCAGGCCCATCCTCGCCAAGCCCATCGCGTTACCCGGCGGGACACTCGCCGCGGGCTGTTTTGATCACGCCGAGTGCAACGCGACCTATTCCAAGCGGATCCCCGGCGTTATCGACAACATGTCCCGCCTCTTCCAACCCGACGAATTGCAAGGCCTTGAAACGATTGAGATCAACGACGAGCACGCGATCGAAACCGCAAGAAAGCTCATCCGCTTGGGTTTTCCCGTTGGCCCAAGCTCCGGCCTGAACTATGCCGCCGCAACGGTCGCTTACGCGCAGCTACAAGCGCAAGGCATCGAATCTCCAACAGTATTAACGGTTTTCTGCGATCGGATGGAACGATACTTTTCCACAGAGCTATTCACCCAGGCCCGACTGGCGAGCCTTTGAAGATGCCGCGGATGGCGGTGAATGGGGCGAGCATCATTTTTCGCCAATGATGCTTTGTGCCGTTGGCGGCGATGAGTAGGGCGGTAACGTCGTCGCCGGTGAGGTCGTTGGCATCGTCGTTGGAGAGGCGATCGATGAGTGCGGGGATCACTTGGTCGGGCTGATCTGTGCTGAGTTTGTTGAGCCGATCGCGCAGGCCTCGCAAGCCGATTTGTCGGCCGTCTGCGCCTTCTGATTCGGATAACGCATCGGTGTAGAGCAGCAGCATGTCGCCGGGCTTGAAGGTGATGTCGGTCTGTTGATAGCCCGTGTCTTCGATGATGCCGAAGGGGAGGTCGGCCTCGGCGAGTGTCTCGCGATCTTCGGGATCGATGCCGAGGATGTGCCAGTTCTTATCTTTCGCGCGGTATAGCATCGGCGCTGGGTGGCCTGCGTTGCTGAGCGAGAGCTTTCGCTGCGGGGCGACAAAGGACATCGCCACGGTCGTTGCGAATCGGCCCTCGTCGGTGATCTGTGCGAACTTCTGGTTCATCGCTTTCATGAACATCTGCTGGCTGGTGAAGTTCACGTAGCGTTGCATCAGTGCGCGGAGGTCTTGTGCGGTTTCGGAAACCTTGCTGCCGTGGCCCGCGACATCGGCGAGGATGACGCGGGTGATTCGGCCTGAGGCGCATGACGAGAGGTAGTAGACGTCGCCGCCGCGCTTAGCGCCTTGGTGCGGCTTGGCGTAGAGGTAGCCGTCGAGCCCGGTCATAGCGAGGGTCTGGTCCGCGGCTTCGGTGCCGCCCCAGACTTGGAGGCATTGCAGGTTGGTTGTCTTACTTTGCTTGGCCATGGTGGTATCGTAGCTGGTGTCGTTTTATAGTTCGCTAATCATACAGCTGTAGATGCAGCGAATTGATGCCGAGTTGTTACGAAAGAGAAGCTTGACTGATGAAAATATTCGATGCCCACCTTGATATGTCGATGAACGCGCTGGACCACGAGCGGGATCAGACGCTGCCCGTGTCTGCGTTGCGTGAGCGTGAAGCGGGCGGGGTCGCGGATGATCGAGGCATCGCGACGGTGAGTGTCGATGAACTGCGGCGAGGCGGCTGCGGGGTTGTGCTCAGCACGGTGATCGCGCGGAGTAAGCCTTGGGTCAAGGCGACGCGCGAGAATATCCACGACTTCAACTGGCCCGATCCGTCGATGGCTTACGGCGTCGCGATGGGGCAGCTCGCCTATTACCGCCTACTCGAATCACGCGGGCAGCTTCGGATTATTTCGACTGCGAAGCAGCTCACCGACCATGTTGCCGAGTGGGGCATCGCACCCGATACGACGCCGGTCGGGATGGTTGTGACGATGGAGGGTGCCGACCCGATCGTCGAGCCGGACCAGATTCAGCACTGGTATGACGCAGGCGTGCGGACACTCATGCTTGCGCACTTTGGCAAATCGCACTACGCCCACGGCACGGTCGCGCGTGAAAGCCGTCAGGGCGAAGCGCACGATGTTGATGGGCCGCTGACCGATTGGGGACGGGCGCTGCTGCCGAAGATGCACGCGCTGGGCATGCCCTTGGACCTGACGCACACCGCGGATCAGTCCTTCGCTGAGGCGGCGGGTCTGTTTGAAGGACGCATCTACTCCAGTCATACCGCGTGTCGCGCGATTGCTGACATGCCGCGTAACCACTCAGACGAACAGCTCAAACAAATCATCGAGCGCGACGGCGTCATCGGCTTGCCGTTGTTCAACCACTTTCTGCACGCGGCTTACGAAGAACACTCGCCCAAAGACACGGTCACCTACGCCCACGTCGCCGACCACATCGACCACATCTGCCAACTTGCCGGCCACGGGAAAGCCGTCGGCATCGGCAGCGACGCCGACGGCGGGTTCGGCAAAGAACACATGCCCGCAGAACTCGACACGCACCGTGATATCACGCGGCTGTCATCGACGCTGGCTGATCGTGGTTACGCCGACGCCGACATCGCGGCCGTGTTGCACGGCAACTGGCTGCGCTTCTTTTCTGAAACGCTGCCTTGACCTGTGCCGTGATAGACTGCTTTGGCTGCTTCCATGCGCCCGTTGCTGCGACCTGTTTGGCGTAGTCTGCAAATGACTTGGGTTCACGTCCCAACGCCCGCTGCACGCCATCGCCTAGCCATTCGTTTCGACCGTCCATGACCTCGCGCATCAATTCGGTCAGGAACTTGGCGAACTCTGGGCCCATATGCGTCGTCAGTTCGGCCTCGTGTTCTTCAAAACTAATCGGCCGGTAGGTCACGTCGTGGCCCACCGCATCGGTAAGACTCTGCGTGACTTGCTGCATGCTCAACAGCTCCGGCCCAGTGAGCTCATAGAGTTCTCCGTCGTGTTTGTCATCGGTCAGCGCAGCGAAGGCGACGTCCGCGATGTCATCGCAATCGACAAAGGGCTCGACCGAATTGCCAACCGGTAAAGCGAGTGTGCCTTCGAGAACGCTGCCGAGGAAGTGGCCCTCATCGAAGTTCTGATTGAACCATCCCGCGCGGAGCAGCGTGTAACGCAACCCACTATCGCGGACGATCTGCTCGCAGACTTGTGCGTTCGCTTCGCCCCGGCCTGACAGCAACACGACCTTCTCGACACCCGCGGTCTTGCATGCTTGCATCAACGCGGTGATGTGTCCGGGCGCTTCGGCCACGGCCAGGTCGGGGTAGTAGGCGATGTAGACCGACGCGACGCCTTGGAGCACGGCGGGCCAACCCGCGGGATCATTCCACTCAAAAGGGGTGTTCGCCGAGCGTGAACCGAGTCGGACCGCTTGCCCGGCCTTGGCCAGTCTTTGAACGATGCGGCTGCCGGTCTTGCCCGAGGAGCCGATGACGAGGGTGAGGTTGTTGGAGGTAGCGTTCTGCATGGGTCTGTCCTTTCGGTTGCTTGGTGGTGTTGATCAACCTTTGATCAACGATGATCATTAAACCTATGTGTCGACATCTTTTCTATGGCATAAAGTCCATAAAAATATGCAGAACGTCTATTAAAGATTGACAATCTGCATATCAAAACGATAATGCTTGCATGGCAAAGCCAAACCCCGAGCCTTTTACGCAGGCCAATGACCCACTGGCCCAGTCGCTGCATCTGCTCCGTATCAACGGCAGTTTTTATTGCCGCGGCGAGTTCTCAGCGCCATGGGGGATCGACCTGCCCGCGTTCCCGGGGTCGATGATCTTCCACATCGTCACCAGCGGTGCCGCGGTTGTCGAGCGTGGGGGCTATGAGCCCGTTGTTCTTCGGCAGGGCGGTATGGCACTGGTCCCGCATGGTGAGGGCCACATTCTGCGCGGCATGGATGACGCGCATGCCCAGCCCCTCTTCGATATCCCCGTCGACAAACTCAGCGAGCGCTACGAGGTCATGCGCCACGGCGGCGGCGGCGAGCAGACGCGCATGCTTTGCGTGCTCGTGAAACTCGAAGACGCCTCAGCGGAGCACCTGCTACCGCTGCTACCCGACGTGATGACGCTTGATGCGTGGGATGATCATGCCGATGGCTGGCTGCACAACACGCTGCGGTTCATGGTGCGAGAGGCACACGAGATGCGTCCGGGCAGCGAGGCGGTGATCACACGTCTATCCGATATCCTTGTCATTCAGATGATCCGGGATTGGATCGATCGTCAAGGCGATGCCGTGACAGGCTGGCTCGCGGCGCTACGTGACCCGATGATCGGCCTAGCGATGACAGCGATCCATGGCGGCCCGCATAAGCCATGGTCGGTCGAGTCACTCGCGGAGGTTGCGTGTATGTCACGGTCGGGTTTCGCAGCTAGATTCACGGAGTTAGTCGGCGAGCCAGCAATGAAGTACGTGACGCGCTGGCGGATGCAGGTCGCGCGGCAGCAGTTGCGCGACACCTCCGACGCGGTCGGCAAGATCGCGATCGATAGCGGTTATGAATCCGAAGCGTCGTTCTGCAGAGCCTACAAAAGGCAGTTCGGCGAGCCGCCGGGGGCGATCCGTAAGCGACCGCTTGAACCTACCTAAACATGCGCGAGCTTGTTCAGCCCGTTGTACGCCGCGATCTTGTACGCCTCGGCGAGTGTTGGGAAGTTGAACACGTTGTTGATGAAGAACTCCGCCTTGCCGCCTAGGGCCATGCACGTTTGGCCGATGTGGATGAGTTCGGTTGCGCCGGTGCCCATCGCGTGGACGCCGAGCAGCTCGTGTGTTTCCTGGTGGATGAGTAGTTTGAGCATGCCTTGGTCGTCGCCGATGATTTGTCCGCGCGCGATCTCGCGGTAGTGCGCGATGCCTGCTTCGTAGGGGATCCCCTCGTCGGTGAGCTGCTTTTCGGTTTTGCCGACCATCGAGATCTCGGGGACCGCGTAGATGCCGAACGGGAAGAGGTCTTGGTTCCAGCCCTCGACCTCGACACCAAAAGCGTGGCACACCGCGCGTCGGCCCTGTTCAAACGAAGTCGAAGCCAGTGCGGGGAAGCCGATGACATCGCCCGCCGCGTAGACGTGTTCGATCGCCCGCGGGTTCTCGGGGTCTTCCATGTTCATGCACTGATAGAACTCGTTGACCTTGAGTCGTTCGCGGTCGTCATACGTGATGCCCACGTTCTCGAGTGCGAGGTTGCCGCAGACGCCTTGCCGACCGACGGAATAGAGCAGTGTTTCAGCGCGGATGTGCTTGCCCGATTCGAGCACGGCTTCGACGAGCGATCCTTTAACGGAGCGGGTCTCGGTGCCGTCCTTCGCGGTGAGCGCGTTGATCGCGGTGACTTTTTCGCCCAGTCGTAGGGTGATGCCGTCTTGTCGCATGAGGTATTGGAAGGCGCCTTGGAGTTCTTCATCGATGAAGCCGAGCACTTGGTTTCGACCTTCGATAAGCGTGACGCGGACGCCGAGCGTCGCCATGATGCAGGCGTACTCGACACCGATGACCCCGCCGCCAACGACGATCAGCGTCTTCGGCAGCTTCTTGAGCTGCAGCAGCGTGTCGGAGCAGAGCACGTCGGTGTTGTTAAACGGGATGTTCGCGGGCTTGGCCGGGCGCGTGCCGACTGCGACGAGGAACTTGTCCGCGGTCAGCATCTCGTTGTCATCTTCGCGGACGACTTGGATGAGGTTGGGCCCCTCGAAGTGGGCGGTGCCCCAGATGAGGTCGACGTTGTTGCGGTCGAACTGTTCGCGGATGACCTCCCACTCGTGGCGCACCACGCGGTCGGACACCGCGACGAGGTCCGCGATGGTGATGTCTTTCTTCACGCGGTAGCTTCGGCCGTACCAGCCGCGTCGGCTTGCGCCGGTGAGGTGAAGCGCCGCTTCGCGCAGAGCTTTACTCGGGATCGTGCCGGTGTTGACTTGGGCGCCACCAACGACCTTTGATTTTTCAATGATGGCGACGGTCTTGCCGAGCTTGGCCGCCTGGATCGCGGCCTTCTGTCCAGCCGGTCCGGTGCCGATGATGATGCAGTCGTAATGTTTCATGGTCTGTTATCTAAACAAAGAGAGGGACGTCCCTCTGGGTATCGGTTCAGGCCGTACGCAATTTAACGGTTGTAGTGATACCTTGCGTAGCACACGGACCCGCATCCAATCGTCGCCGGTCTTATCGGTCGGCGTTACGAAGAATCGGCAATAGGACAAACCCCCATCTCGCGACAGGGGTTCAGAGTGAATGTGTAATAACAGCTTGACCTAGTCTGAACTCAGCCCGGCACCGAGTTTGAACGCGCTGATTCCGCCAAGGGCGAACCACAGGATGTCGAAGAACGAAAAGCTCTCGATAAAGCCCTGTGCCTTGAAGTCTCCACTGATCGTATCGAAGATCGCCTTTTGCTCCGTGATCACGGATTCGCGGAAATCTGCTTTCTCTTCCGCCGACATCGCGAGCCAGCGTTGGTTCGCCTCGGCCCATACATCAGTGGGGTAGTCCGCCTGTGTCTCGGGCATGTCAAGGTTCGCGGTCGGCGGGTAGTTGACCGGCTTGCCCTGTGCCTCGTACTCCTGGATCACATCGTCGGCGATCCAACTGGTCGCGTACTGATCGTCGGTATCGAGCCTAGCAATCTCGCCGCTCCAGTCGCTGTCGAACTCGTTATAGACCATCTCTACAGCGATGTACTTGCCAGCGACGATCGAAACCAGCGCGATCACCAACGCAAGCACACCCGTCTGGACACTCGCCCTTTCTGCTGCACCAGTCATCATCGCTGCGCCGACGGCAGCCCCGATGCCCCACGCCAACAAACCGATTTCGAGATTGCCGTAGTAAGCGAGTCCCGCCCATAGCAAAGCGCCGACAAAGCCAGCCGTCGCC
>JBGCDC010000474.1:0-2478 GCA_045105055.1 Phycisphaeraceae bacterium
AGAGGAGAGTTTGATGGAGGGGCCGGCACAATCGCCGGGGTGTGTTCACAAAGCGGAGAGAGGGCTTGTAATCACGGGGATCGGCCAGCAGTCGAGAAGGCGGCCGCGAGGGGCAGCCTATTTACTGAATCAAAGGGTTGATCAGCCAAAACCGCGGGCTCGCAGAACACTGCGTGTCCGGGCAGTGCGGTCGGCTGATAGTCGTCGTCTTCGTCTTGCTCGGCTTTGGTCAGACCACGAGGCGATACGAGATACGAAGGCATCATGCCGACGTCGACGCCGGTCTCGGAGTTGGCCGGTTCGTCTTCCGCCTCTGCCGACTTGTCCACGCTACCACCCATCGCTGCGCTAAGCAGCAACGAGGTGATCACGGCATGGAAGAGTTCGAGCATTCGTTAAGTCGCTTCGTTGTTCTATCGTTTCGGCAACGCCGATTGGCAGACAAGTATGTCCGCCCAACTTATTAGTCTTTAACTTCGTCTTTTTCGGTCACGACTTCGCGGATCGCTTCTTTGCTGAACTTCATGCGCGTGTTGTTGTTCTCGTCAACCTTGACGACGATCTCGTTTTCGCGAACCTCGACGACCGATCCCTTGATCCCGCCGATGGAGACGACCTTGTCGCCCTTGGACATGCCCGCGAGCATCTCGGCCTGCTTCTTCTTCTGCTTACGCGACCCGCCGCCGAGCATCATCATAAAGAGGATGACCGCGCCGAAGATCAGCACCATGGAGAACATGCTAAAGCCGGGCGATTCTGCGTTCTCGCCGCCTTCACCCGGAGCGGCACCGTCGGCCGGTGCAGCGGTTGACTCAGTTACGTCGGGCTGAGCAAGGAGCAAAGTTTGTCCATCAAAGGCAAGCACGGTGTACATCGTCAAAACTCGTGTTCGTTTGTTATGTATCCAACAGCAAGGCACGTCGCCTCACCAGCCGCTCAGCCCAGACCGGCCACAGGCCAGTCTTCAGCGAACGAGGACCACGTATTGTGAGCGATCGCCGCCCGGATGTCCAACATGAGCCTTTGAAAGTGCCTGAGATTATGGAGACTCACCAAGTTAGACCCGAGCATCTCACCCGCCTTAAACAGATGGTGCAGATACGATCGGCTGTACCCGCCCGCGCAGGCCTGGCAGTCGCAACCCGCCTCGATCGGCCCAGCATCGTCTTTATGGGACGCATTGCGAAGCTTCACCACGCCCCTCTGGCCAAATGCGTAGCCCTTTCGCCCGTTGCGCGTCGGCAGTACGCAATCAAACATGTCCACCCCCGCACGCACCGCCGCGACGATATCCCGCTCGTAGCCGACGCCCATCAAATACCGCGGCTTGTTCTCCGGCAGCTTCGGGGCCGTGTGCTGAACCACACGCTTGATCTCGTCAGGCCCTTCCCCCACCGCCACCCCGCCGATCGCGTAGCCCGGGCTATCAAACGCGCAGACGCGATCGACACACCAGTCCCGCTGATCTAAATCCGTCCCGCCCTGCACAATCGGGAACAGCGCCTGCTGCTGATGTCGCCCACTATCGTGATGCGTTTTGATACATCGCTCAAGCCAGTGAAGCGTCCGCTCATTCGCGACGCGCACGCGATCGGCATATGCCCCAGCGTCGCCATCGAACTTGTTACTCGCAGGCGGACAATCGTCAAACGCCATCATGATGTCCGCGCCCAGTTCATGCTGCACCTGCATCGAGCGCTCAGGCGGGAGATCAATCATCGCGCCATCTAAGTGACTCTTAAACCGCACACCCTCGTCCGTGATCTTGTTCATATCCGCAAGCGAAAAAACCTGGAACCCGCCAGAGTCGGTGAGCATTGGCCCCTGCCAACGCGTCCACTTTTGCAAGCCGCCATGCCGCGCGATGAGGTCGCTGCCCGGCCGAAGCATGAGGTGGTAGGTGTTGCCGAGGATAATCTGTGCGCCGGTCTCACGGACCTGATCAGGTATCAAACCCTTGACCGTGCCTTGCGTACCCACCGGCATAAACGCCGGCGTATCAAACGAACCATGCGGCGTCGTCACCCGACCCACGCGGGCATGAGTGGTTTGATCTTTCGCGCTGATCTCGAATGTGAGTGCTGACATGGGCTAGATGGTAACTCACGCAAAGCTACGAAGCGGGCTGGCAAGACGCCAGCAGCCGCTCAATCCCCGCGGAGTCGATCCGTGTCTTGCTGCAGGATCTTCTTCTCTCGCTTGGTCAAAGACTGCAGACCCTTATCTGAAACCTTTTGGAGGATGCGGTCGACCTCTTCGCGTGTCGCTTGCTCGTGCTTGATCTTCTTTTCGTATCGCCCTTGGGTATAGCCGTCTTGGATGGCCTGCGGCGACAAGCGATCCGCCCAATTCAAAACCGATGGACGCTTCACCAACATGAAACCCAACGCAGCACCCGCGAGGTGCGCCGCGTTGCCGCCGTCGTTCGTACCCGCGACCACCGACAGCAACGAGATACCCATGAACACGAACGCCATC
>JBGCDC010000475.1:0-6060 GCA_045105055.1 Phycisphaeraceae bacterium
CGTTGCGGTTGGTCGGCTTGAGCTGGGCTGGCTTGAGCAGGAAGAACGCAGTAGCGATGAGGGGTACGCGGCGCGCTTAAAGATCAACGGCATCGGTCCTTACGCCGCGGCG
Organism: Phycisphaeraceae bacterium; assembly: GCA_045105055.1. Taxonomy (GTDB): domain Bacteria; phylum Planctomycetota; class Phycisphaerae; order Phycisphaerales; family Phycisphaeraceae; genus JAHQVV01. Next base: position 113 of record JBGCDC010000475.1, read on the forward strand.
AATGTCTGCATGTTGCTGGGCTACTACGATCGGCTGGCGATCGACACCGAGACCTATCGGCATTTTTGTAAGCACTACAACGTCACCCGCCCCAAAGACCCGAGCAAACTGCACAAGCGCATCGAGAAGCATTACGGGCAATATGATCCGTATGCGTTCTTGGCGTATTGGTTCGAGCTTTGGAGAGGCTACGAAAAACGCTTTGGGCCAAGTGAAAAATGGGACCACGAGAAAGACGCAAAGCAGTTCACCGCCGCGGCGATGAATGATGCATAGCTCCGTGGCGGAAGCCCGGAGCCGTGATCTCAAGTTCACCAAGGCGAATCAATGCGACGGGATTGGTGCTTATGCAAGCTCAAGATCAATCGTGTTTAGACTTCGCGGCTCCGGGCTTCCGCCACGGAGCTATGAAGCCATCACTCCGGATTCGCAATCCCGATGACGCCTTGTGCCACGCGGGCGCCTGCGTTGCCGGTGGGTTGGCCGCCGTCGTCTTCTTTGATGTGGACGATGATGGCTCGGCCGAGCACTGCGTTGTTGTCGGTGAGGCTGATGTCTTCGTAGGTCTTGCTGTAGGTCGCGGTACCGTTTTCATCGGATTCGAGATTACCGAAGTCGCCCGCGTGTCCGCCGGTCATGTAGTGTTTTTCATCGCCATGGCTGTGACCACCGGGTAGGCCGTGCTCAGCGCTGCCGGTAGGGTCGTAGTGTCCGCCTGTGGCTTTGCCGGATTCGAGGTCGGAGGTGTCGCCCCATTGGTGGACGTGGAAGCCATGCTTGCTGTTTGGCTTGAGGCCGGTGACGTTGGCTTCGACGAGCACGCCGGTTTTGGTGCGCGTGAAGGTGATGGTGCCGCGGACATCTTTAAGTTCGGTGCCGGTGGTGGGAGTGAGGACGCAGATGGCCTTGGAGACCTCTGCGAAGGCGCTATGTCCGGCTTCGTCGTGGGCGTGGCCGTCGTGATCAGAGCCGCCGCCGCATGCGGTGAGGAAGGTGAGCGTGAGGAGCGTGAGTGAGGTGGCGAAGATACGTGGCATGGTGTGTTCCTATTGATGGTTTTGTTGGGTGCTGCATTGTATTCAATGCGCAGGGGTGTTTGCAGTTTTAAGTGTGTTGGTGCTAAGCCGCAAACGGCTTTTAGAGCGTGATGCCGTTGATGTGGACGAGGTGTTCGATCAGGTCGTCGCGGGTGTAGGTTTGGCTGAGGTCGATCGGTAGGCACATGCCGTGGCCGTGATCGGAGGCGAGGATAAGGATGTTGTGGGCTTTTTCTTCCCAGCCCATCTCGGCTTGCTGATGGCCGAGGATAAACGCATCGACGTTCCATGCGTCGGCCAGTTCTTGCGCGATCTTTTGATTTTGGTGTCGGCCCCAGACCATGAACGTCGCGCTGCCGGTGGATTCGTAGTCCGCGTCGGTGAGCTCTCGCTCGAGCACGGTTGTGTCGAACACTTCGATCTTGCGCGGCGCGGGGAGCGAGTGCGCGACCATCACGCCGTTGCCGCAGCGGATAGCAAGGGGTAGTGAATCGACGTAGTCGTCGAACGCCTTGTGCACGGTTGATGCGGCGTCGTCGTAAAGGTGGTCCAGGCCTTCGTTGAACGCGTCGATGTCGCTTCCGCCGTCTTTGAAGACATGCTCTTGTCGGCGTTGCGCTAGTTCGTGATTGGATAGTAGGAAGCAGACCTGCTCCGGGAAGGCGCACTTGATGGCGCAGGCCCGGGCGAGGGTTCGGATGGAGAGGTCCATACCGTTGAGCCGGGTCGGGCCATGGATGAGTTCGTGGAGGACAAGGTGGTGCTCGGGGGATTGGTCGAGCTTGGCTTGCTTGACGACGCGTTGCAGGGCGGGGGTGTTATCGTGGAGGTCGCCGGTGGCGAGCAGCTTGCCTTGCTTGGGTAGGTCGATGACGCAGGCGTTTCGGCGGGGGTCGGACCGGTTCAGCTCTGCGGTACGATGGAGCAGGTCCGCGACGAGCGAGGCGTCGTCGAGGTCCAGGTCGGCCATGATGTCGATGGGTTTTTGCATGATGAGCCGATCAGGATACTTTGAACGACGCAATAATCCATCGGGATGAGCGTTAGGCCCGTAGGAAAGCAGTATGGCAAACCCGATCAGCTTAGACCAAACCCTCAAGGCCGCGGCCGCTGGGGACAGCCAGGCATGGTCGGATTTAGTGTCCGCCTATAGCGGGCGGGTGTTCGGATTGCTTTATAAGCAGTGCCGAGACAAGGAATTAGCAGAAGAACTTGCTCAGGATACCTTTGTGAAAGTGGTCCAAAAACTCACCAACGACGGCTACAACGAGCAGGGCAAGTTCGAGCCTTGGCTGTTCCGCATCGCGATGAACAAGCTGCGGGACGAAATGCGTCGGCGGGGCAGACAGGCGAAAACCATGGACATGAGCCCGGCCGCCACCGCATCGAGTAACGACAACGCCAGCGGATGGGCCGCCGCCGAGTCGAGCGTCATCGCCGGTCCGAGCCAGCCTGATGCCCCGCTGGATCAGCTCGATCGTGCCGAGCAGGTGGGCCTACTGAGACAGGCCATCGCCACGCTACCCGAGGCGGACCGTGAGGTCTTGCACCTTCGGCACACCGCTGGGCTAAGCTTCGCGCAAATTGCAGAGACGCTGGATCAGCCGTTAGGCACCGTACTCGCCCGAGGCCACCGCGCACTAGGCAAGCTGAAGAAACTGATGAACCCCGAGCCAAATACCCAAGCAAAAACCGCGTAACGAAACTGACCCCGAAATAGCGTCTTGAAGAAAACCCCGACCCAACGCCCGGCCTAACCGGAGCAACACCATGAACCTCAACCCCAACCAACCCGATCTCCCCGAAGATATCAGCCCGATTGATGAGTCGCTGCTTAATGAAGCGCTCGCCGAGCCGACGCCTGTCGAACTTGAGGCGAAGATCCTTGAGCTGACGGACCCGCAGATGCTGTCGCTATTGGATGAAGCCATGGCACCCGAAGCGGTGCCCGCGGGATTGAACGATCGCATCCTCGCCGCGACGGTCGCCGCCACTGTCGCGGTAAATACCGCCGAGGTATCGCAAGGCGAATCGCCTGCGGTTGTCGCACGCATCGGCCCGATGACGCTGCGCTATGCTGCTGCCGCGGCGATCGCCTTGGCCGTCGGGCTTGGCGTGTGGGTTGCAAATCAAGAGGCGAGCGATGTCAATATGCCGATCACAGGCACGATTGATACCCCTGGCGTGACGCCGGATGAAACGATCGTTGATGCGAGCGACCCTGACTGGCTCAACACTGAGATCGCTTCCGTTGATACAGAATTTTTTGATAGCGGTTTAGATGCGGTCGCAGACAGTCTGGAAGATGTCTCGATTAGCCGTGACACGCTGTGGTCGGAGCTGGATGCTTACGAGCAGTTCCTCACCGATATTGAATCCGATGATGTTTGAGCCTAATGCAAGCCTACCTATGAACAAGCTCGCTCTTCTATTGACTCTCTTTGCGTTGACGCTGCCGACCCTCGCGATCGCTCAGCCAGAAGGTTCGCCGCACGAGCGTCCTGACCGTGATCGCTCGGCACAACGCGAGCGCCCCGACCGCGATCGGCAGTCCGACCGCCCCGGCGACCGCCATGGCTCGGATCGTAAAGGCGCCGGAAAACGCGAGCCCATCAGTGCCGATCAACTCGAACAAGCCATCGCCACACTCCGCGCGATGCACCCGGAAACCAAGCTACCCTGGCTCGAACGTATTGAAAAACTAGCGGAAGAAAATCCCGAGGAAGCGGCCAAGCGTTTGTCCCGCTACCCCCGACTGCGCGAGCTGATGGAGACGCGTGAAAAACGACCGGCCGAGTTCGAGCTCAACTCGCAACAGTCCCGCCTGATGCGCGAGGTCTTCCCGCTGGTCCGCAAGATCCGTGAGGCCGAGAAAAATGAAGACCAAGCAACGGTCGAGACGCTCCGTCCGCAACTCCGCAAACGGATCGAGACCTTGTTTGAGGTCCGACTAAAACTCAAAGAACTCGAGATCGAGCGCATCCGCAAACAACTCCAACGCGCGGAGCAGGAGCTGTCCGACATCAAAGCCGACGGCACATCTTTGATCAATGACAAGATGGACGAGCTCATCGAGCGCGGCGGGGGCCCACCAGGACCGCGCGGCGAAGATGGCGATCGCCCTGAGCGTTCAAAAAAGCCGGACCGCTCGGACCGCGAATGACTGCCTAAAAAGTGATGCAGGTGACGCGCAGTGTCCTGTCTCGAGCGATCTCAAATGACTCGCACGGGACGCTACACATCAACTTTTTACTCGCCCTTGAGCAGTTCGATCATGCCTTTGCCAAACGCTTGGCCGACGTTGTAGTAGACCTCGCCGTTCTGGTGGTAGTGGAAGTCTTGATTCCTTGGCGACTCTTCTGCAGGCTTCCAGTAGCCGCGCGTCTCGACGGTTTTGACATTACCTTTGAACTGCGGGAACTCCTCGAAGTCGCTGACCGCGAGTTGTGCATTGGCGATTTCTTTGAAGTTGTCGCTCATGCCATCGAACCCGCCGAAGCCGACAGTGCCGACGACGAAGGGTGCGTCCTCTGCTTTGAATTCGCTACGGAGCGTGTTGATGAGTTGCACGAGATTCTTGGTGTAGTGGGCGCGGTTAACGTCGCTACCCGAGTCCTTATGGCCTTGCCACCAGACGAAGCCCGCGATCTCGTAGCCGCGTCCTTCCCACATCGGGAAGTTCTTATCGAAGTTGGCGAGCACATCTTTCGCCTCGTTGAAGCAGTCGTCGTATTGCTTGCCCGCGTACCAGTTGTGCGTGGGGTCTTCGGGCGTGGTGCCTTTTTCCCAGCTCGCGTTCCGGTCTTTGTAGCCCGCGTAGATCTTGCCATCGGCCTCGAATCGCTCGCTGCCCGGCGGCAAAAAGTCCCATGCGAGTGATCGGTTGCCTTGGCTTGCTTTGAGGATGAGGACGGGCTCGTCGTGGTAATCGCCGAGCAGCCAGCCGAAGCCTAGCTCCGGGCCTACCTTCCCGTTGCCCGCGCCGCAGCCGACGCTGAGCCATTTGTTGGCGGTCGCGGTGACGACACCTTTGTACCAGACGTCGTCGCGCGAAGCCCAGTTGCCGTCCTTGTCGAGCAGCTCTCGGTACTTGCCTTGTTGTTTGACGACGGTGTTGAGCGTGCCGGGGAAGTCGACGCGTGCGGTCCAGCCTAGGCCGCCCGCGTTCTTTGTGAGGTAGGTGATCTTGAAGTCGACGGCGTTTCCTGCTTCGAGCTTGATCGCGTTGTAGGTCGGGTTCTTCTGGCCCGGCTCTTTGCGGTAGACCTCTTGGCCGTTGACGACCATGATGTTGTGCTGCGAGTCGCCGTGTCCCGGGCGGAACTCGTAGGTGCCGGTGTCTTTCATCGAGACTTTGCCGCGGACGATCTGCACGCCGCCGCCGGGGAAGGGCGTGGGCTTAACGCCGCCGAAGCTCTCGAGTGCAAGCGTCTTGGTTGGCTCGGCCTGGTCATAGTTTTTATCCGCGTCATACTCGCCTGCATAGACCGAGAGGACCGGGTCGATCATCTCCTTGCCCCATCGCGAGCCGGAGGTGTTAACCGTGCCGATGCCGACCATGTTGGACTGACCTGCAAGGATGTAAACCTTGACGGGCTTCGTGTCGGCACTGGCCGACGAGGCCTGGCCTATTGGCAGAAAAAACAGGACGGCCGTCGCCACGGCACACACGATAGAGCAGGTCTTCTTCATCTCACCATTGTAAAAGCGTTGACCCAACAAAGCAGTCATTGCATGTGTACTATCGCAGCAAAGCCATAAAAAAACCCCGCTCGAAAGCGGGGCTCGTTTGGAATTTAATTTTTGATACTTAAGATTAACCGCGTCGACGACGAGCGATCAGCAGACCGCCGAGGCCGAGGAGTGCGAGCGAGCCGGGCTCGGGCACTTCTTGGATCTCGATACCGGTGA
>JBGCDC010000476.1:0-5960 GCA_045105055.1 Phycisphaeraceae bacterium
CATGCATGAAGAGCCAGCGATCGCTGGACTGCGGGGGACGGTGATGAGTGTGCCGCGCGAGATCAAGCCGAACAAGGGGAGCTTTGGTGCCTTCAATTACCAGAAGCCCGGCACGCTTTTCGAGATGCGCGTCGAAGCGGTCGATGCGGGGCAAGGGTTTGAGTCGGCGAGTGGTGCGGTGCTCGTCCGCATCAAGCAGCATGACCATCGCCCCAAACTCGGCCAACGGATCGAGGTGCTTGGCTGGATGAGTACGATCGGGCCAACACAAAACCCAGGCGAGTTCGACTACCGCGCTTACCTTCAGAGCCAAGGCATCAGCGGCCGTATCTCGTTGATGAGTAGAGGTAATTGGCAGGCACTTGCTCCGCCGCCGCGCTGGACATTGACAGGGCTTCGCCGCTGGATCGGCGATAGTGCGGCACGATCGCTACGGCTAGGGATGCCCGAAGACGAAGCACAGCAGGCCCTGCTTGATGCTCTGTTGCTGGGGCGGCGAACGGGTGAGATGTCGGACCTCAGCGATTCGTTCCGCGCAGTGGGGCTTAGCCATGTGTTGTCGATCAGCGGGGCGCACCTAGGGATTTTGCTATTCCTCGTTTGGGCATTGGGTAGGCTGATGATCGGCAGGCCTAGTGTGGTGACGGCATTGGTGCTCGTTGTGCTGGTGCTGTTTTTGCTCGCTGTGCCTTGGCGTACGCCCATCATCCGCGCCGCGATTATGGCTGCCGTATTCTGCTTCGGCTACGGGTTTGGCCGTCGGCTCACCGGCGTGCAGGTGCTCTGTACCGCGACGCTGATCGTGTTGATTTGGAAGCCGACGGAACTGTTCTCCGCGGGTTTTCAACTTAGCTTTGGCGTCGTTGGGGCGATTTTGTTGTTCGCTGGGCCGACGTCTCGAAAAATGATGCCCGAGCCGGAGGTCAAAGTTGTTCATCCCTCGGCATGGGATATTTTACTGCGTTGGCTGGTGGATTTTTTCGCGGTGAGTTTGGTTGCGTTTGCGATCGCGATGCCGGTGGTAATGTTTCATTTCAAGTTGATCAGCCCGCTGGCGGTGTTGCTTTCGGTCTTGGCTTTGCCGGTGCTGACGTCGGTACTGGCGGTGGGGTATCTCAAGATGTTAGTGGGGTTGGTTTCGCCCGCACTGGGTTCGCTGCTGGCTGTGCCGATGGCGTGGGTCGGCGACTCGCTGTCTGCATTGGTGATCCAAGCGAAGCGTTGGCCCGGCGCAACGATCGAGTTGAATGCGCAGCCTTCGATCGCATGGACTTTGGTCTGTGTCGTAGCGATGGTCATGCTGCTCAGTGGTTTATTTGTTCGGCGAAAAGGAACGATGCTTTGCGTGATGCTGATCGTTTCCGGATGGGCTTGGTTTGAGCAGCGTCCTAGCTCAGTGATGGATGTTGAGGATCGCCCGGCCCTTGTGCTAACTATGTTCGCGGTCGGCGATGGCTCGTGTTTCCTTGTACGCAGCGGGGACGAGGTGCTGATGTTTGACTGTGGCTCGCAGGGTTATTGGCAGATCGGCGAGCGCAGCATCGTGCCTGCTTTACAAGCGTTGTCGGTTCGGCGGATCGATACGCTGATGCTTTCACACGCAGACCTCGATCATTTTGTCGGGGTGTTGGATGTGCTAGATAGCGTGGAAGTGGAGCGCGTGCTGGTGTCGCCGGACGTGCTGCGTGAGGCGGTTGCGAAGCCGCGCAGTGCAGCTGCGTTTCTTGTCGATTCGATTCGTGAGCGTGGCTATAGGCTCGAGCCCGTCGAGCAGGGCTGGTCGATGACGATGGGCGATGCGCAGCTCGACTTACTTTGGCCCGCGCCGGGATACGCATCAGATAAGAACAACAACAACTCATTGGTACTCGCGATCGAAACCGTGGGGCGACGCGTGCTACTTAATGGCGACATCCAAGACGAAGCGATTCAAGAGCTACTCGCGTCAGATAGATCACTCCAGGCTGATGTCACCGACCTCGCGCACCACGGCAGCTTCGTTGCGTCATCCCCCGATTGGCTCAAAGCCGTCGGCCCAAGCGTCGTGCTTCAATCCGCGGGTCCGCGTCGCGAGGACGAAGACAACTGGAAAACACTCTTGCATGAATTGGAAATCAAGCGGCTACGCACGGCCGATCATGGCATGGTTGAACTACGCATCATGCCGGATGGAGAAATGATGTGGGCAACGCATCGTGGGACGGATCATTAGGTCGCGGTCGATTACTCGGCAGGCTCTGCAGGTGTGGCCTCTTCGAGTGGTTCGGATTCTTTCACTTCGGTGTCTGGCTGATCGTCCGCTATGTTTTCGGCCAATTCTTCTGGCTTGGTTTCGCTATCTGCCGCTGAATCATTCGTGCGGTTGGCATACTCGACCTGCTGGCGCTGTCGCAGCATGTTGACCTTGTCTGGCTCGGCTCGTTGGATCATCACGGGTATGAGCTTCGTCGCGCGGTCGATCTGTCGCTCTCGCCACGAAAGGAGCAGCGGGGTCGTGTTAGACATGGGCAAGTGCGGGCTTAGCCAGTTACCACGTGCCGGGTCGATCGCTAGGCCTTGCTTCTTCGTTTCTTGCTTGGGCTCATCCGCTTCGAACTCGTTGCCGCTATCTGCTTGCTTGGAATCGGGCTGGCTTGTGCCTTCAAGCAGACCTGCACCTTCGCTGTCGGCGAGGTCTGACTCGGCCAAGGCCTTAGCGCTGTTTGGCTGCTGGGCATCGCTTTTTGCCAGGCCTCGCTCGTCACCAAACGGCGAGTTCACTAAGGGTTCAACGGCGGCGAGGGGATCGTCGGGTTGGCCGTAACTGGCTTGTTGTTGGGCTTTGAGGTTGTAGGCATTTCGTCGGTTGGCATCGACAGAGCCGAGGTCCGGCGAACGTAGCTGTATTGCTTGTCGCTGCTGGACAAGTTCGGGTTGTTGAGCGATGCCCGGCTGATCGTCTTCTGCCGGATTGCGGTTGGCTAATGCCGATGGCTCGCCTTCATGGAGGAAGAGCTGATTCGTGTCCGCAGGGAGATCGGTCAGCATCGCGGCCTGGTTGGAGATCAAAGAAGCTTTGCCCGCGCGGGAAGGATCGATGTTGATGTCGTTGTTTAGGCTGTCGACAAGGGTGTTGAGCTGGGTCTCGTTAATGAGCAGGGCGTATTCGGCGACGGGCTCATCATCGGACGCCAGTGTCTGGGCGTTGGCTGAGGGAGCCTGCTCGGCCGAGCCAAAGCGTGACGAAGCGTTACCGCCGAAGCTCATCTGCTCCGGCTGGACAACGGGGATGCCGTTAGCGACGCAGAACTCGACGAGTTGTTCGAGGCTTATTTCGGGTGACTCGGAGAAGAGCACGAGTTTTTGCTGGGGTTGGATCGCACTGATCGCGGCGGTGGGCAGCGGTGCGGGCATTCGCGCGAGCGGGTCGCCGATGGTTTCGCGGGGTAGTTCTAACTCTGGTGCGACAGGGGGTTGGCCGGGCGTGGCGTGGCGTGAGCGGTCTAACAACGCGATGGCTTCGTCAAAGCTGTTTGGTTTATTGGCAATCGTGTCGCTAGGCGTTGCGGCCACATCAGGCGTCGGCGATCCGTTCGTAAGGTTGGGCTGGTCCAAAGCCGCTAGTTCACTTGAACCCGGCTCGGACCGAGCGACGCCGACAGCCAATGAGTCGAGAGCGGCTTCCTCGGATTCGGTCGGCGAGTTGTCTGCCAGCTCGTTCGCGGTGCGTTCTAGCGGGTCGTCAAACGTGATCACGAGCACGGCTGCGACCAATGCGACCGACGCCGCTAAACCAGTGAGCCCAACAACGCGACCCCAGCTGATGCTTCGCGTCGGCTCGGCGGCCAAGGCTCGTCCGCGCGACAGCGGGATCGGCCCAGCGTCTTGCATCGAATCGTCCAGCAGCATTTGCCGTTCCATCGCGTGCGTCGTGTCATGCACTAAGCCCGCGGGTGCCTCGGCCTGTGGCAATGATCGCAGGGCCGCGCGGTCCTTCGCCATCTCAACAAGCAGCCCGGCGAGCTGCGGGTCGTCCGCAAGCAATGCGTCGATCTCCGCGCGGCGATCCGCGTCGAGTTCGTCCTCGAGGTAGTCCAGCAGCAGGTCTTGGTCGTAGCGGTCAAGCATGGCGTTCTAACATTTCATCGGACGGTTGCGGCGTACTTCTGACTGCGAATCCTAGGTCGCATAGAACATGGTTAGTTGGCTGTCGCGGGTGCGATTTTTTGCATCTCTTGGCGTAGTGCGAGCCGGGCCCGGAACAACCGGCTCTTCACGGTGCCGACCTTGATCTCCAGCGTGTCGGCGATTTGCTGGTAGTCCATCTCCTCGAGGTCGCGCAGGACCAGCACGGCACGAAAATCCGTGTCCAGCCGATCAATCGCAGAGAGGAGTTGGTCGATCATCTCACCCTCTTGGACGCGCTGCTCGGGCCCGGGTTCCCGATGGTCTTCCAAGACTTTTCTTAAGCTGCTGGCCTGGTCGCTGTCTGCATGGGTTGTGCGGGTTGAATCGAGCGACGCGTGGTCACGCAGCTTGCGGCGGCGGAGCCTAGTGATCGCCTGATTCATCACGATCCGCGTCATCCAGGTCGTGATCTGGGCCTCACTACGGAACGTGTCGATGTGCTGGACGATCTTGAGCATCGCGTCTTGCGTGACTTCAGCGGCGTCGTCGCGGTTGCTAACCATGCGCAGGGCGATGCTGTACAGCCGGTTTTGATGCTTCTCTAGCAACTGACCTAGGGCGGCGCGGTCCCCGTCCCTGACCTGCTCGATCAGCAATGTATCGCTCGACTGGTGCATGCAGACAAACCCCTTGTCGCGGTCCTCCATGACCGCGTTCTAGCCATCGCTACGACCGGGCCACATCCGGTGTTCAGCTGAGTGTTCAGCGGTGACCCATCGGCTTCCAAGCCTGTGCCGTGCAGCGACAGCCCTCCGCGTCCAAGTGTACCATGACCGTCCCCCACGATTCGCAAGACAAACACCCCCGACAACATGCTCAACGACCAAACCTACCAGTCTCCCCTCGCCAGCCGAAACGCCTCCCCCGCGATGCAGCGGATCTGGTCGCCCAGCTTCAAATTCACCACCTGGCGGAGGCTCTGGCTCGCCTTGGCCGAGAGCGAGCAGCAGCTTGGCCTATCGATCACCGACGAACAGCTCGACCAGATGCGAGAGCACCTCGAAGATATCGACTACGACAACGCAGCGGTCTACGAGAAAAAAATCCGCCACGACGTCATGGCCCACGTCCACGCGTTTGGCGATGTCGCGCCCAAGGCCATGCCCATTATCCACCTCGGTGCCACCAGTCAGTTCGTCGTCTGCAACAGCGAACTGATCATGCTCCGCGAAGCGCTGACGCTCGTGGCCAACAAGCTCGCGACCGTCATCGATCGGCTTGGCACCTTTGCGACAAAGTACCGCGACATGCCCGCCCTCGGCTTTACGCATTACCAGCCCGCGCAACCAACGACTGTTGGTAAGCGTGCGACGCTCTGGGCACAAGAGCTGTCCATGGCACTTGAAGAAATCGAACACCGACTCACCACCCTCCGCTTCCGAGGCGTCAAAGGCACCACCGGCACACAAGCTTCCTTCCTCGCGCTCTTCGACGGCGACCACGGCAAGGTCGATCAACTCGACGAACTCGTCACTGAAAAGATGGGCTGGGACAAGGGCAAACGCTTCGCAGTGACAGGGCAAACCTACCCGCGACTACTTGATGCGATGGTCGGTGCGAGCCTGGGCACGGTTGCTGCGGCGCTGATGAAGATGGCGACGGATGTCCGGCTGCTCTCGAACCGAATGGAAATGGACGAGCCGTTCGAGAAGAAACAGATCGGCTCATCAGCGATGCCCTACAAGCGAAACCCGATGCGCTGCGAGCGGATGTGTGGCTTGTCCCGCTTTGTGATTTCGCTGGTGCAGGCCCCGTTTACCACCGCAAGTGAGCAGTGGATGGAGCGGACGCTC
>JBGCDC010000477.1:0-3506 GCA_045105055.1 Phycisphaeraceae bacterium
TCCGCTCGCTAAACGGATTAGTCTAATTCTTTGATATAGATATTCCGCCAAGAGACTTTCCACTTGGGGTCGCCTTTGACGCTGTGTACTTGTAGGCCGATGACGCCCTTGGCGAATTTTTCTTGGAAGTCGTCGGGCAAGACGGTCGTGGCGATTTCGTGGCCGTTGATTTTGGTGGTGATGGTGTTGCCCTTGGCAATGACGTGGTAGGTGTTCCACTCGCCGACTTTGAAGTGTTTGTGGTTGAGTTCTTTGACGTTCGCGGTCATCCACTTGCGGGTGGAAGCTTCGCCGTAGATGAAGCCCGAGTTGCCATTGGATGCGATCTCGACTTGTGGCCCACCGATGCGGCCGCCCCACTTATTGTCGGGGTTGGCGACGACTTTGGATCGGACTTGAACGCCGGAGTTCAGACCGCCGTCGTGGAGGAAGGTATCGAACTTAAGCTCGAAGTCGCCGTATTCGTTAGGCGTGGTGAGGAAGGTGTTGCCCGAGCCTTTGGCGGTGGTGCCGGTGATCATGCCGTCCTTGACTTCGTATGTGCAGAAGCCAGACTTGACGACCCAGCCGTCGATGTCTTTGCCGTTGAAGAGTGCGGTAAAGCCTTCGGGGGCGACGTTGTGCTTCGGTGCTTCTTTGGCCCCAGCGGCGGCTTTGGCCTTGCAGGCTTTGCATGACTTGCAGGCGTAGGCATTGGTCGCGGTGGTGAGGGACAGGACGGCGAGGACCGCGAACAATGCGGTGGTGATTAAAAAGCGTCGGGCCATGATGGATTCTCTCTTAGTGGGTGTGTGGATAAAGAGTCTTTTCGACGGGATATCTTACAGGGAACCACGGCACTTGAAAGGCTTACCCGCCAAGCCAGCCATCAGCCAAACGTTGCCGGTAGAATCTGCAGATGCTTCCAACCATTACTCAGCGACTGCTGATGCTTGCGGTCTTGATCGTGAGTACGCTCTGCCTGCTGCCGATCGTGTCGATGCTGACTGCGGCGGATGGCTCGTCGGGGCTGTCGCTTCTGGATGCGCGGGCCGGGATATTCGGAGCGTGCGGCTTGCTACTACTGGCAGGTTTGCCGGCCTTGCTATTGGGTCTGTACGTTTCATCTGCGGGCAACCCGCTGTCGGGGGTGTTCACGATAGGCTTTGCACTCATGGTGCTCGCGGCTCATGGCGGGTCGATGACCGGGCTGATCTGGCGGCAAGCCGACCGGCCACGCGGACAACCCAATGGCGGATCGATCTTCATGCAACTCGAAGTCGAGATGGCGCTCTGGGCGCTGGCGTGGTGCCTGATGATGTTTCTCTTGCGTCGGTACCGGGCTCGCATCCGTGGGCATATGGTCCCGCGCTGGCTGAAGACAAACTTCTCAACGCAGATGCCGATCGAGGAAGACGACACGCCACGGTTCGTGCTGCACGTCCGGCCGATCATGGCGGGGTTGCTCTGTGCGACGCTCGCATTTGTGCTCTGCAAAGTGCTCATGCAAACGCCCGTCACCGGCCAAGTCCTCGGCTCGATCCTGCTGGCCTTCATCGTCGCGGGGCTGACCGCTCGGCTGATCCTGCCGACGGGCAACGTTGTGTTCTTGCTGCTCAGCCCACTGCTCGTTGGCTTTGCGACCTATGCCCTTGGTGCGGTGCTGCATGGCTCAGCTTCGGCAGACGACCTCCTCCTCCGTTGGCAGCGTGGCGAGATCACCGGGCCCATGTTCGCCATGCCTGTCCACTGGGCCTCGGCCGGCCTGATCGGCGTGAGCATCGGCATCGGTATGGCTCAGGCAATCGACCGTGTCCGTGTTGCCGAGGCCTACTACCGACGCCAGCAGCAAGCCAAGCAATCGCCGCAGCCCACCAGCAACTAAGCACTCTCCGCTACGGCGACCGCACGTCACAACACACGATCTTCAAGTTCAACCGATGCCAGCCGTCATACGCAATATTTCAAACCGCATGGCAAAGCTGCGACAAGCGGCAGGCTTCTCGCCGGACTGGTTCCTCATGCCTTTGGCCGCGCTCATCGGCACCATCGGCGGGCTCGTCGCAGCGGGCTTCGCGACGATCGTCGACCTCGCGGGCGGCGGGCTGTTTGCACTCCAACAAAGCGAGTCTCCTTGGCAGGCCGCGCTGCTGCTCTTGGCTATCCCCGCGGCCGGGGGGCTCATCGTCGGGCTGATCCAATTCAAATTCACCAAGCTCGGCGTGATCAACGGCGTGCCTGAAGTCATCGAATCCCTCGCCCGAAACAAAGGCGAAATCAAAGCGAGCATCGGCGCGAACAAAGCAGTCACCGCGACAGCGACACTGGCCTCGGGTGGGTCGGCCGGTATCGAAGGCCCGATCATCTCCCTCGGCTCGGCACTTGGCTCGGTCATCGCACGCAATTTGCACATTAAGCCCGAACACATGCCCGCGCTCATCGGCTGCGGCGCCGCGTCCGCCACCGAAGGTATCTTCAACGCGCCAATCGCGGGGGTCCTGTTCGTACTCGAAGTCATCCTGCGTGACTTCAGCGTTCGTACGTTCATGCCCATTGTTGTCGCCGCGGTTTTCGGCACGGCCGTCGCGCAACAAACCCTCGAGCTCTACCACGGCGAGAGCGAGACCGGCGTCACCAACGCACTCTTCGTCGTGCCCGAGGCCATGCACAACTACCAGTTCGAGCTGCCCGAAGCACCCGCATATCTTGCGCTCGGCTTGGCGTGCGGCCTAGCGGGTATCGCGCTGGCAGGGTCGTTGCGCGTCAGCAACAAGCTCTGGCAAAAGACGCCGCTGCCCGCGTGGTTCCGACCCGCACTCGGCGGGCTGCTGCTTGGAGCCATGGGCCTGCTGTTTCTCAACATCCTCCCCGGCACGGATCAACTCACACAAGTCACCGGCTACGAGCAGCCCGTCTTTATGGGCAACGGCTACCCCGTGATCGAGGCCCTGCTCAACCCCGCCAACTACACCCGAATGCAGCTCTCCATCGCCCTACTCTTGGCGATCGTTGTCTTCAAAATCGTCGGCACCGCGCTGACCCTCGGCTCGGGCGGCTCCGGCGGCGTCATCGCGCCGAGCCTGCTCGTCGGCGCCGCGGTCGGCGGACTCTTCGCTGTCACGCTGAGTCAACTCGGCATCTTCCCCGGCGCGACCCCTGCAACCTACGCGCTCGCGGGGATGGCTGGCGTGCTCGCCGCGACACTGCACTGCCCGCTGACCGCGTTCCTGCTGGTCTTCGAGATCACCCAAGACTACAAAGTGATTCTGCCCGTGATGCTTGTCGCGATCGTCTCAACAACCTGCGCCCAGTTCCTACATCGCGATTCGATCTACTCCGACTTTCTACGGCGAAAGGGCATCCGATTCGGGCAACTCGCGGACATGACGCTCTTGCGACGCATGACCGTTGCGGAAGTGCCGACCTCCGACGCGGTGATGGTCGCGGCATGCGACCCCGCGCAAAGGCTCATCGACTTGGCGGCAGAGCACGCGGTCAACGACTTTGTCGTCGGTGACGAAGCCGGC
>JBGCDC010000478.1:0-15277 GCA_045105055.1 Phycisphaeraceae bacterium
ACCATACCGCCAAGAGAACCAGGCCGATCATCAATGCGGTCTTTACGCCGCCTAAGTCTGCGATCAGGGGCGCATTGACCGGGGCCGCTAGGCAGGCAAGGATTGGCGCGAAGTACCACATCAGGCCCGCGATGAAAGCGCTGGCGAACGTGGGCGCAAACACCAGAAGCCAAGAATTAACGCCCGTCGTCGCGAAATACGAATCCGACTCGAGCAGGTGGTAAATTAACATGAAGATCAAGCCGAACTCGCTGACGATCGGTTTAAGAAGTACCACGATCGCAACAAGGCGGAGTAAGATCGTAAAGAATTGTCGAGACGATAGGCCATGCAACTTGTCCCTAGAAATGCTCACCAGCAGGCCGCATTCAGGGCATGCATCTGAAAGGCTCAGTCCCTTGAGCGAGTATCCGCACTGCACGCAAATATTTACACTCGCATCGCTTTTATTTGATTCAGATTGAATCGCTTCGTCAGGCATATTGATGTGGATACTCCGTAACAAGCAAACCCGTCACACCCTGAAGATCGCACCAAGCTTCTTACCCATCAGGACGCTCGCGCCGATCAGTGTCACCGCGAGGAGGGCCATGCCCCATACGCCCATGGCGCTGGCGATGTATTGGCCATCGCCGAGGCGGTTGTACAGCGTCCAGATCGCTTTGGTTACCGGGAAGTGCTGGGCACGCTCGGCGAGGATCAGCGAGTCGCTCACCTCAAGCATCGCAAACGCGAAGACGAGGATGCCGCCCGCAATAAGGTTCGCGAGGATCAGCGGCACAACAATGCGACGTATCGCGGTCATCAAGGATGCGCCGAGGTTGAGCGCGGCCTCTTCGAGTTGGCCAGAGGTCTGCTCAAGGCCCGCCGCGGCAGAACGCAGGATGTACGGCAGGCGTCGGATGGTGTACGCGACGATCAAAAAGACCAAAGGGTTGGGCGCTTCGCCACGGACCTGCAAGAGTCCCGCGACGGTATCCATCCCTCTTGATGCAAAGTAATCCGATAGCGGTTTGAACGGCCAACTCAGACTCATTGCGACGTAGCCAAATGCCATCACCAAGCCCGGGACCGCTAACGGCAACATGCCTAATGCGTCGAGCAGCCAGCCCCCCTTGATCTTGACACGCACGGTGAGGTACGCGATCGCGAGGCCGAGGATAATCGCAAGGATCATCGCTGAGAGCGCGTAGATCAGCGAGTTGATAATCGACGGCACGGCCAGGCTGTGCTGGAGCATGCCCTCGAAGTGCTCGGTCGTTAGCGACTGCGGCAAAACGGTTTTGTACCAGTCGTTGCCCGCAGTCATGCCGGAGAGCGAGTTGAGGATGACGCCGATGTGCGGGAGGATCGCCATCGCGGTGATACCGATGAAAAGCGATGCGGCGGCGAAGGCTTTGAATCCGGTGAGTTTTTTGAGTGGCTGGGCGTGTTGCGCTTTGGATTGCATCTCGTATGCGCGGCCGCCGAAGGCGAACTTACCGAGCATATAGAGCAGCAGGGCGGACACGAGCATGCCGACGACGAGTGCGTAGGGCCGTTGACTCGAGGAGATCTCGGTCAGGCCATAGAAGACCTGGACGGGGGTAACCTCGGTGTACTCAAACATGAGCGGAGTGCCGAGCTCGGTGAACGACCAGATGAAGACGATGGTCGAGCCCGCGAAGATGCCGGGGAGGATCAGCGGCAGGGTGCACTTAAAGAATCGCCGCCACTTACCGGCACCGAGGTTGAGCGCGGCCTCGTCGAGCGATGGATCGAGGTTGGCCATCGACGCGGTTATGTTGAGATAGAGGATGGGGTAGAGGTGCAGAGCCTCCATGAGGACGACAGCAAAGAAGACGCCGTTGAATTCGCCGAGGCCAGGCACGTAGAACTGCGCGGCGAGGAAGTCGATGCCGGGATGCTCGGGGCTGAGGATGCCGATCGATTGCAGGAACGCATTGAGTGAGCCGGTTCGGCCGAGGATGGCACGCAGGCCGATCGCTCCAACGAAGGGCGGGAGGATCAGTGGAACGAGGACGAGGGCGCTGACCATCGCCTTGCCCGGGAAGTCGCGTGACGTCGCGATCGCGGCCATGGGCAGGGTGACGATGAGGCAGAGCGTCGTCGTGCAGACCGCGATAAGGAATGCATTTAGAAGGCCACGCAGATAGAGCGGGTCGCGCAGAACACCTGTTCCTTCGCCGAAGAAGTACTCGAGTGTGAATCCCCCGTCGGCACCGACAAATCCGCCACGGACCGTGAGCACGATCGGCCAAATGAGGAACATCAGCATGATGCCGAGGATCCCTGTGTACAGCGTAGCTCGGTAAACATCTCGGCCGCGAATCTGCATGAGCAGAGTTTAGCGAGATATGCATCAGTCTTCCCGCGGATACCAACGATATTCATGGACAAGCCGATATTTACCGTTTTCAAACACTTGCACTTTTGTCGGAAAGTTGCTGTTGCTGTG
This sequence comes from Phycisphaeraceae bacterium, assembly GCA_045105055.1. Taxonomy (GTDB): domain Bacteria; phylum Planctomycetota; class Phycisphaerae; order Phycisphaerales; family Phycisphaeraceae; genus JAHQVV01. Next base: position 2,459 of record JBGCDC010000478.1, read on the forward strand.
CTTGAAACTGCTGATGATCACCGGCCAACCGTTGATGAACGTCTCATCGACGTCGTAAAAACGACCGCTCACATCCGCGATGAGTTGCCAGTAATTGTCGATGTTTCGGAAAATAAAGTGTGGGCCGTTGCCGGTCGCGCCGAGGATGCTGTAGATCTCTCCATCGCTGGAGATCGCCGACGGGCTGCACAGTGCTTCGTCGATGCCATCGCCGTTGAGGTCTTGGAAGTCCCAAGGGTCTTTGAGTGATCGGTAGTATTCCGTTGTTTCATCAATCGGCAGCGCAGATTCCCAATCTTCGTCTAGCGCTGTCGCGACCGCGCGATTTAAGTTCGCGTAGCCTTTACTTGTGGCGGCGGGAATGGCGACTTCGATCGTCGCATCGTCTAAGGATTGCGGCGAACTTTCATCGCATCCGATGCACGGTGTGAGTGCAAGCACCGCGACAAGACTGTTGAATCTACTCATACCGGGGGTATCGGCAATTTTCTGCGGTCAACACGATCGAGTGGATCGTGCCAATGCCGCTGTGAAAAAACCGCGACAAGTCGCGTCGCTTCATGGGTTGCGCTTGACGACCGATGCGGTCACCCCGTCCAAGGCCCGGTGACCGCGAGGGTTAGGCCGGGGTTTTGGATGTTCACGAACAGGGTTGAGCCGTCGGGGCTGAAGCAGCCACCAGCGAATTCGCTTTTGTTCATGGTGTTTCGGCCGAGCTTGTAGACCTGGCCCTGTGGCGTGACGCCGAGCACGTGGTTTACCGGTCCGCCGTCTTCGCAGACGATGATGTCGCCGAAGTGTGAGACGCAGAGGTTATCTGCATGTTGCAAGACGCTCTTGTCATTGGGCTCAATGAAGAGTTCGAGCGTCGCTGGGGTGTCTTTTTCTTTGTCCGTGCCTTCGTTGGGGCTGGGCGTGTAGCGCCAGATCTGGCCTTTGGCGTTGTGTCCGCCGGTGGTGGAGGCGAAGTAGACCGCGTCGTTGCCGTACCACATGCCTTCATTGCGGGCGAAGCGTGCCGCGCCCGCTTTAAATGCGCGGTAGCGGAGGTCGTCCTTGGGGGCTTCGACGTTGTCGATGTCTTGCCAGTAAATCTCGTACTTTTTGCCGACGGGTGTATTGTCGTTAAGTGTGCCGTCGCCTTCGAATTCGGTATCGTGGGCACCACCGCTTTGAAGCTTCTTCGTATCGACTTTTTTCCAGTTCCGAAGATCGAGCGAGGGCCTGTCCTTCACCGCAAGGAACTGTAATCGGCCACCCTCGGCAAGCTTGCCCGGCACCTTTGGGATAAAGCGATAGAGCACGCCGTCCTGGCGGTCCTCTGTCTGGTAGATGATGCCGCTGTTAGGATCGACCGCGATCGCTTCGTGGTTGAACCGGCCCATGGCCTTGAGGGGTACGGGTTTAGTCAGGTTGATCTCCGCGGTCGCAGGCACCTCGAAGTTGTAGCCGTGCTCTTCCTCGTAAATATCGTTAATCGGCGCGACGCTTTCTTCGCAACTGATCCAGCTACCCCAAGGCGTCGGTCCGCCAGCACAGTTGTGATCGGTCCCCACGAGCGAAAGGTAGTGGCGGACGAGTTTCTGCTGTTTCGTGTCATACACAAGCGTCGTCGTTCCACCAGCAATCGCGCCCACAGCGTAGCTCGAATCGTAGACCTTACTCAGCGGCACTTTTCCGAATAACTCACCGTTGCGGCCAAAGGGGCCGAGCTTGTTGTTTGGCCCAGTGATCTCGTGGTTTCGGACGATCAATGTCAGCCCATCAGGCCCTGGGAAAGTCGCCATGCCGTCGTGCTTGGCGGGCACATAAAAGCCATCGTCCATCACCTCTCCTTTGCGGGAGATGATGCTGTACGAGAAGCCTGCGGGCAGGTCGAGAATGCGCTTCGGGTCCTTGATGAGTGGGCCGAAGCCCGCGTCATCAGAAGCCTGAGCCAGTGCGCTTGAGCCGCTTTGCCCCGTAAAAGAGCGTAAGCCAGCGAAGCCCGCGGTTACTGCGGCGGTATGTGTTAAAAAACGGCGTCGGCTTAAGGGCATAGTCATTCCAGTTTCGATGGCGATAAGCGAATCCCAATGTTCGACATCATATCTGACGTATTCAACGGCTCGCCATTAACGATGTAAAAAAGCTGCGAGTGTCAGGCCCGCAGCTTGCAGAGAAACTGGTATCAGTACCCTTCGATTTAGCTTCGACGACGCCGCATCAAAACGGGCAGCAGGGCGAGTATCCCAATCGACGCTGGCTCGGGCACGGGAGTGCCTAGTGACGTTTCCAAGAGTAGGGCGGGGAAATGCAGCCGTTCACGCATATCCGATCCATCAGGCGACAGGATTGTGTAAAACGATTCGCTGTCAGCGATACCCGGCGCACTCGTCTTTAGCACCGACTCGATGACATAGATTGTGTCGGTTGACTGCACGCCGATGTCATAAGTGAGCTCGATATCATCGACACCCGCCAGCCCACCATCGGTGACCAGTGCGGCAAGAAGCACATCATCCAGGCTGGCGGTGTCGGCGAAATCGCCGGGTTCGCGTACTGAATTGATGATGATCGTCTCGTTCGCAGATAAGGCTTGCAGCACGATGTCCCTAGCGTCGATTCCTGAGGCAAGCATTGGGTTATCAGGCATCAATATCGTATTGCGATCGACTACCCACTTCTGAGCACCGACCACCTGCAGCGTCAAGCTATGCCCCTGCAGCTCGCTGAGGCTAGCAGAGACTAAAAAGCCCGGCTGCTCTGCTTCTGCTCCGCCATTGGATAGAAAATCAAAGTGATCGTGTACTGCGCCGTAGTATTGTCGGCCTGACGGATCGACCCCCATCTCCGGGCCAGTCGTGTTGAACCCCTGAAGGCGGAGTTGTTGCCCGCCGCTTCCATCGTTGGCAAGCTGCACCGCGAAGTTTCGTCCGGAGTGTGCCATCGCTGGTAAGCCTGCGGCCAGGATGATCGCCGGTAGAGCTGCTTTTAGAATTCTTGTTGTATTTAGCATTGTTCTTTATCCTATTTCTGATTTGAATTAGCGGGCGACATCTGGGTCTACCGCGTTGTTGTCGGGGTCTGTGTAAATGTCTCGAAACGCACGCACTTCTGCGTGGCCATCTAGAAAGCCGTAGGCACTTTTTGCTTCCCACGTACCGTCGTCGCCGCCATGGGCGTTGATCTGAACTTCATTGCCTGCCTTACCCGGGATTAATTGCGTTAGTGGACTGAACCATGCGTTGGGGTGGGCATGATCTGATACCGCGTTGTTGCCTTCGTACACGTTGAGCGTGAAGTGGACCACCGCACCGGGGCGGGGGATCTCATCAATCTTGTCGGTGCCAACCGGGTTGTCAGGTGAGAGGTTGAAGTTCAAGGTGTAGCTTGTCTGCCGATAGACCCCGGCGATGGGCATGCCACCAACAAAATGTGGGCTGGTATCCAATGGCGACTTCAGTAGCAGGTTTTTGTCGTAGCCACGCAACACTTCTATCCACGATGTATCTGCGCTACCATGCGAGGTGCCGAGCATCTCGCCTTTGTTATCGATTAAGTAGGCCCAGTGCGCCACCTCTAGCTGCCGAAGGTTCGACAGGCAGACGGTGCGCTGTGCTGATCGGCGAGCGCTGCCTAGTGCGGGTAGCAAGATCGCGATCAGCAAGGCAATGATAGAAACGACAGCCAACAGCTCTATGAGCGTAAAAGCGCGGCAACGCATACGAAATACTCCCGCGTCTATACGGACATAGACGCGATCAAGGGATCGGTTTGGTAAGGATGGAAAGTGGCGGTGCGATGATTAGGCCGGTGGGGCGCGGCCGCGCATCAGCGTTGATGATGTAAGCTCATCGAGAATCGAAGATTCAATCAGATAGGCAAGCTCATCGAGTTCGCCAAGGTAGGGCGTATATAAAACGACCGCGGGCGGGTCGGTCATATGCGATTTAAGAAAGCAGATCGCACAGTGCTTGGCCGGATCGATCGGCTTGGGCGGCTCTTCGCAATCGCCCGTAGGCAAGTCGCAGCAACTCGGCTTCGGCTCGCAGCAAGACGATGAAGCCTCGGCTTGTGCCTGCTCGATCTCGGCGCCGGGCAGCGTGACAATCCCGCGCTTGTGCCCGGGCATGACCATCAAAAGCCAGCCGGAAAACCAGACGAGAATAACCAGTCGCAGCGAATTGGAGCGGAGGATCGCGTGCATAAATGCGGCAGCAGGGTAACGAGTGACTTGACGAAGGGCAACCTCAATAAGTTACACCACCAACGCGATACAGCCACTACAATCGCTGCCCTTATGAGCACGCAAAACAACACCGACAAATACCTCTTCCCCGCCATCGATCTCCGCGGCGGAAACGTGGTTCGACTTACCCAAGGCGACTACGATCGCCAAACCACCTATGGCGATAGCCCGCTATCGCAGGCGCAAGTCTTCGAGCAAGCCGGTAGCACCTGGCTCCACGTCGTCGACCTAGACGGTGCGCGCTCAGGCGAGATGGAACATCTCGAACACATCCGGGCGATATGTGAACAGACAAAATTAAAAGTCGAAGTTGGCGGGGGAGTTCGATCTGAAAAAACGATCGATCAGCTACTCAGCGTAGGCGTCGAGCGTGTCATCGTCGGCACCGCGGCTTTACGACAATGGGATTGGTTTACCAAGCTTATTCAGCAGGATGACTATCAGCACCGCGTCGTTCTCGGGCTTGACGCGAAAGACGGCATGGCCGCCGTCGCAGGCTGGGAGCAAACCACCGACACAAGTGCGATCGACATCGCTAAACGCGTCAACGGCTGGCCCCTCAGTGCTATCGTCTATACCGACATCGCGGTCGATGGCATGCTCACAGGCCCCAACGTTGAAGCAACGGCCGAGATGGCCGCTGCGACCGATGTGCCGATCGTCGCCAGCGGGGGTGTCGGCTCACTCGAACACCTCATAGTCTTGCGTGAACTCAACGTCCAAGGCGCGATCATCGGCAAGTCCCTCTACGAAAATAAATTCACTATTGATGAAGCGCTTCAAGCGTTCGAGAAATAAGCATGGCCGAACAACAAAACAAAGAAGAAGAAAACCCCCTGCAAGGCTATTTCGATTGGCAGGTCACCACGCTTATGCTCGCGCATGACCTCGCTGAGCCGCTGCCGCAAGGCGATGAAGACGCACACCACCAGCGACGATACCAAGTCGAGGAAGAAGTCCGAACGCTCAGCCTCGGCGTACTCCCCGAGGAATACAAGCACGACGCGTCGCTCGCCTGGCCGCCCGAAATCATGATGGCTATCACGCGCGAGACTTTCAAGGCCGCATCGCGCATCGCCGGGCTGTGATATATACGCCGCTCACTCCGGCATCTGCTCCAGCATCCGCTGCATGTACCGCAGCGCATTAAGCTGGACGCGTACCGCCTTGGCTTTGTCAGCGTCCAGCGTCTCGTCCAGCAGGGTGCCGACTTTCTGCAAGTATGCATCGCGCTGCTCGTTTGCCCACGAGCGCAGACGATTGAGCGTCGACTGGTCATCCGAAGTGATCGCGTCTTCGAGTTCTTCGCGCACCTCCATAACTTCCATCAACAACGCTGGCGGCAGCTTGTCTTTATCCTCGGGTAACTCAAGGCCTGAAAGCCGGAGCAGCGCCTTTGCACGCAGCTCCGGATCGCTCAGTACGCGGTAGCTGTCGGTCAGCAGTGACATGTGTTGCACCGCGTCAGCCTGCTCGAGCGGATCAGTAAAGCGGTCTGGGTGATGCTCCGTAGATGCCTTGAGAAACGCCTGGCGCATCGCCTGCTCATCAATCGTAAAGCTACGCGGGAAGCCCAAAATCTCAAAAGGATCATGCTCATTCATGTGAACAAGTCTAAACGCCAAAGCAAGCTGTCGCAGTCTTCGTGAGTTCGCTACAATGGCTGTCCGCCGCGGGTGTGGCGAAATTGGCAGACGCGCCAGATTTAGGTTCTGGTGGGGTAAAACCCGTGTAGGTTCGAGTCCTATCACCCGCATTAATTTGAAGCCTTGCTCAGGCAAGGCAAAACCGCATTGATCGATTCGACAGCCGCAGCGACCCCGCTATACTGTCCGATCGCACCCAAGCCCGGGTGGCGGAACTGGCAGACGCGCCACGTTGAGGTCGTGGTGGGAGTTAAATCCCTTGGAGGTTCGAATCCTCTCCCGGGCATTCAAAATCTTGTCTCGACAAGCCGCCCATTGGCCTTGTCGGTGATCAAGGTTTGCGGCATTTAGGCTCAATCCCCCTTCTAAACGTCCAGTGCCAGGCGGTGTTATACATAACATGCATTATGGGACTTTAAATAGGGCGGATGGTTTCGGCTTAAATCATCTCGCAGACGCCTACGTCTAAAGGCTATATTGACAGTATGAAAATCGCTTTCTTTAGCACCAAGCCTTACGACAAACGCTTTTTCGAAGCAGCGAACCAATCTGGCGCCCACGAGCTGACGTTTTACGAAACCAAGCTACATCAAGCTACCGCGACGCTCGCGCAGGGCTTCGATGCCGTCTGTGTTTTCGTCAATGATCCGATGGATCAAGCGACCCTCGAAAAGCTCGCGGGACAAGGCTGCAAACTGATCTTGCTGCGTTGCGCGGGGTTCAACAATGTCGATCTCGATGCTGCGAGTCGGCTGGGCATGACGGTCTGCCGTGTGCCGGTCTACTCGCCGTTTGCCGTGGCGGAACACACGGTCGCGTTGATGCTCACGCTCAATCGCAAGGTCCACAAGGCTTATAACCGTGTCCGCGACGGCAACTTCGCCATCGACGGCCTCATCGGTTTCGACCTCAACGATAAGACGATCGGCATCGTCGGCACTGGCAGAATCGGACAAATCCTTGCAAAGATTTGTATCGGCTTCGGCATGCACGTACTCGCCTACGACCTGCACCCCAGCGCGGAGCTACAAGACCTCGGCGTCAACTATGTGCCATTTGAAGAGCTCATCACGAAAGCCGATATCGTCTCGCTTCTCTGCCCACTCACCCCAAACACGCACCACCTGATCTGTACCGATGTTGTTCAAAAGATGAAGCCCGGCGTCATGCTTATCAACACATCGAGAGGCGGGCTCATCGACGCGCAAGCCCTCATCGCTGGCCTGAAGTCCGAACGCATCGGCTCGGTTGCGTTAGACGTCTATGAAGAAGAAGGCGATGTCTTCTTTGAGGACCTCTCCGACCAAGTCCTACAAGACGACACCCTCGCCCGGCTGCTAAGTTTCCCGAACGTCCTCATCACCAGCCACCAGGCCTTCTTCACCAAAGAAGCCATGGAAGAAATCGCCAAGACCACCCTTTCCAACGCCGCTGGCTACGCAGCCAACACGATCGCTGATGCAAACCGCGTAAGCCTGTAAAGCCCAGCTCTTTTCAGCGACTTAAAAGTGAGTACAGGCTCATTATTCGCGCGATACCCCGGCAGATGGCCTTCCGCAACCGCACTTTCGAGGGTGGCGTTTTGACCCGACGGCCCTTGAGCCCTCGCGCACAATTGGCGCAACGCCCTACTCGTTTATCTGATTTTTTCGCTCCCTCAGCATATTCAAGATAGCCACGAGTCTGAATGTTGCCCCTCTATTGAAGTGCCGATTTCTATTCTTGCGCGCACAATCTGTGTGGTGGATGAAGTCGGCCAAGGCCAGCTATGCGTTCACGAACAAGGGAACTTGCCTCGCCCCGCGGAGACCTGCGCCGCGTATGTCGATGGCCTGTTATTTCGTGGCCTTGGTCGAGGCGGATAGATTCAATGGCTTCTCGCCAAACGTTCCGTCACCGACGGTGATGGGGATTTCGCGTTGTAGGTTGCCTTGCTCGTCGTAGAGGCGGATGGCGGCTTCGTGGAGTGTGCCTGTGGCTTGGCTGCCATCTTTGCGAGTCAGTGTGATGAAGACGCGGGCGTTGTTGATATCGCTGTCGTGGGCTTCAAATAAGTCGGTGAGGTCGATGCCGACTTCGATTGGGTCGAGGTTATCTGGCCCGGCGATCGGGACATTGCCCGCATGTGTTCTCCCGAATAATGGCCAACCGTTGAAGGCTTCGGGAGCAAAGCGGTGCTCGGCTTGTTCCGCATTGAGATCACTCGCGATGCCGATGGTCATGCGCATCTCGGTGCGGTTGTCGCAGGCGATTTTTAGCCGGGCTGTGATTCGCGGTTGATGTCGGGTGACCTCGACTCGGCCGATGTATTTACCTCGGGGCCATGTGTCATCTGCCATCGCGCTATAGAGCAGGTAGATCTTGCCGTCGTCCGACCATTTTTGCCCCCACGAGTTAACGACGATCCACGCGCCGCGTTCCCAATCTGCGAGCGTGACCTTGCCGTCGTCGTTGATATCTTTGTCGTTGGTAATTTGGCCGTCGCCGTTGCGGTCGTAGCCGACTTGGTCGTCGTATCCGACGCAAGCCATGCCGTGTCCAAAGCCGGTTGCGGACCACGCGGTCCAAAGGCCTTCCCCTTCTTCGTGTTCGCCCTTCGCTATTTTGACGGTTACTTTATCGCGGTCTTTACCCTTTCCCATTCTTCCATCAATCGCGAATACGCCGCCAATTACATCCAACGGTGCGTTGGCTTGATTGCGATCGAAGAGCCAGCCGCGTGCTTCGTTGAGCTGTTCCACGGTGAGGGCCGGGGTGTAGCGATAGCCCGCGACGCGGTGGTGCATCGCGTTGTGCCAGATGTCGTAGCCGTTAGGCCAAAGGCCGATTTCGTTGAGCCGGACCCCGCCGTAGGATTGAGCCGTGGGGATGCCGATTCGTTTGGCAACTTCCCAGCCGTGGTACGCTTCAGAGCCGACGTTTTCCGCGCGATTGATCATGTTCCATGAGAAGTGGGCGGGGAAGCGTGTTGCGTCGGAGTCGGCGATGGTGCCGTCGAGGATGTTCATCTCATAAGTGAAGACCGAGGCGACCGAAGCGAACTGCCCGCAAGCCCCCCACTTCTGTCGATAGATCGGCGGGAACTGTGGCCGCTCAGAATTATCGACGCGCGAAGGAAGACGCGTCGGATCGACCTTTGTGTCGCCGACATCCGGGCCGGAAGCGTCTTTCCAAGTGTCATAGTTCTTGCCCGGTCCAGGGGGCCTTGACCAGCCGGGGTAGACGGCGTGGGGCTGATTATTTTCGACGTTTTTACCGGCCGGAGCCGCAGCGAGCGCCGGATTAAACGAGATGGTGATGGCGAAGCAGCTTGCAAGCGTGCAGCGGATGATGGGTTTTAGCATGAGCAGGTTTCACGGCAGGGGAACATGGATCCTTCACAGGACGACCGAAGCGTAGCAATCTTACGAATGAGGCGTGGGACGGGTTTGGTAACTTTCGTTCTGATTTTTTCGTTGCTGATCGCCGTATGAGGTACATTAAATCGTGTCGGCTTTGCCCGGTTGTGCTGGTGTTTCGCATTTATCCGTCTAGTTAATCGCCGCACGCATTCATCGCCCTACTTGGTCTTCTTATGATTTTTCAACGAAACATCTTTCTGACGGCCTGCTCCCTTGGGCTGCTTGTCTTGTTCACATCGCTACCGGCTGCCGCGGATGACCGGCCCAACATCGTGCTCATCATGTGCGACGACATGGGCTTTTCAGATATCGGTAGTTACGGCGGCGAAGTCGATACGCCAAACCTCGACCGTCTCGCGGAGCAAGGCATCCGTTTTCGCACGTTCTATAACAACGCGAAATGTGAGCACACACGCGCGTCGCTGATCACCGGCCATTGGTGGCACCACGTCGGCGCATCGGCAAGCGTCACCTACAAAGGCAAAACCTTCGGCACACGAATGCGCGATGCGGGCTACCGCACACTGATGTCCGGCAAGTGGCACGCGGGGCAGACACCCTACCAACGCGGATTCGATCGCTACTTCGGCTTGACCGATGGCTGCTGCAACTTCTGGAACCCCGGTAACGCGCGGCCCGGCGAGCACGAGCCCGCCAAAAAACGCATCCGGCGCTGGGCCAATGATGATCAAGAATTCAAGCCGTTCACGCCCGAAGAAAAAGACTTCTACACAACCGATGCGTTCACGGATTACGCGATTGGCTACCTCGATAAATATAAGGTCGAAGATAAGCCGTTCTTTCTATACCTCGCGTACACCGCCCCGCACTACCCGCTGCATGTTTCAGAAGAAGATGTCAATAAGTATCGCGGAAAATATAAAGCGATCGGGTGGGACAAGCTCCGCGAGCGGCGATTTGTTCGGCAAAAAGAACTCGGTGTTCATACGCCGAACACAGAGCTTTCAGCACGCGACGACGGGATTCCGGCCTGGTCAGATGTTTCCGAAGAAGATAGGGATCGATGGGACCTGCGCATGTCGGCATACGTCGCGATGATCGATCGGATGGACCGCAACATCGGCCGACTGCTTGAAACATTGGAGGCGAATGGTGATGCGGATAACACGGTGATTTTCTTTTTGTCGGACAACGGTGCCGAGCCGAACTCAATGAACATCTCGACGGTTAAACCCGGTCTGCCTTGGGAGGTGACCAGCTATCTGACGCAGGGCAAGCCCTGGGCTAATGCGAGTAACACGCCGTTTCGCAAGTACAAAACATCGGATTACGAAGGCGGGACGCGGACGCCGATGATCGCGTATTGGCCGGGCAAGACACCTAAGGGGCAGTGGACGGATCACGCGGGGCACTTGATTGACTTTATGCCGACGATGCTTGATTTGGCGGGCGTCGAACTGCCAGCCGCCCTGCCGGGGCACTCATTGGTACCGGTGCTTAAGGGGGAATCGGTCGAGCGGCCTTGGCCGTTGTTCTGGCAGTTTGGTAAGTCTTCGGCGGTGCGTGATCGCGACTGGAAGGCGGTGCGCCATGGCAAGAACGCGGGCTGGCAGCTTTACAATCTCGCAGAAGATCCGACCGAACTGCGCAACCTCGCTGACCAACACCCGGAGCGTGTCAAAGCCTTGGCCAAGCAATGGCAGGACTGGTGGGACGATAAGGGTACGGTGGAGTGACAACTGCCAGCTTGAGCAGCGTGTGTGATCTTTGGCCAGCCGCCGCGTCACCACGCGGGCGTACGACTCGTCGAAAATCGATCCATCGCATTGATCACCAAGCATAATCGGAAGCGTGTAGGAAGCCCTCCGCCCGGGCGTGGCCCGGCGGCTAAAGAGCCAGCGGAAGAAGAAAACGGATGCAAGTTACTTTGAAGCTATAGATTCGGAATGCATTCACAAGTTGTGCGTAGCGGGTTGTCGGCGTTCTGCCAGACTCGTTCGTGTGCGGCGAAGGCTTCGTTCGCTTCCGCCGTTTTCCCTTGACGATTAAGGCTGTGGCCAAGCCCGTAAAGCGACCAGCCATTGTCAGGCCAGTTCGCCAGGTCCTCTCGGTAGACGCGTTCGGCATCGGCGTATCGACCCGCGCGGAAGTAAACCGCGCCGAGCGTGTGGCGGACCGGCTGGAGGTAGGTCGGCGGTTCGCTGTAGCGGGCCTTATCTTCCAGCGGCACCGCTTCTTCTAGCAGTTTGATCGCTTCATCCCACTGCTCTTTGTGCAGCGCGATCTCGGCGGCGATGAACTTGTCATTGCGCTGCATGAAAGAATCGTTCTTCCGCTTAGCAAGTAGCTCTTTGAACGCGGCGTGTTCGATCTCTGCATTCACAAAGTCTTTTTTCGCCGCAAACGCGACGGCTCGACAGGTGCGCCAAACCGCGGTGGTGCGCGTGAGCATCTCGGGCGGGGCCGATTCCGCAAGGATCGCATCCCATCGGCCAAAGCGTTTAAGCACGTCAAACTTCGCACATAATGCGCGGTCGTAGCGTTTGCCCATCGTGTCGAAGAGGTCTTTGGGGATGCTTTCCCAGGCGTGCATCGCACCGGCCATGGCGTCGCGCTCTCGGCCGTTCATCATCCCAGCGAAGGCGAGCATGTGGCCGTTGTGGGCGATGTAGCCGTGCATGCGGTATTGCGCGGGCGACTTCTTGAGGTAGCGATTGTCCATGTCGATGGCGAGCAGGTTTTGCTCGACGGCACGGTCCCACATGCCGACTTGTACATAGAGGTGCGAGGGCATGTGGGTGAGGTGGCCTGACATCGGGACGGCGGCGCTGAGGCGATCCGCTGCGGGGATCGCTCGTAGTTTGTCCGCGCTCGCCTCGACCGCATGGATATAGAGATGATTCGCGCCGGGGTGGTACAGGTCGATCGCGAAGACGGCTTCAAGGGTTTCGATGATGGTGTTGGTTTCTTCACGTGCGATCGAGCCATCGGGTTTGTGAAGCCGCCAAGGGTTTTTGACCATGAGTGCATCGGCATAGAGTGCGCCGATGTCGGCGTCGGTGGGATACTTTGCCCAAGCTGTCGCCATGGCGTTGGCGAAGTCGGCTTTGCGACTGATGGATCGTTTGTTGGCCTGGACCTGTGCCTTCTTCTTTTCTTGTGGTTCCAAGCTTTCGTCGATCACGACGGGCTCGCCGTAGCGTTTTGCGGTCGCTTGAATCAGTGCGTATTCCGCAGGCGTTTCATCATCGAGCTGTTCGAGTGCTTGTTGGATGGCTTGCCAGGCCGCGGCTTCACGTGCGGTGCTTGTTCGCGAGGCGTTGTAGTTTGGCCCTTGCGCGTAGGCGATGCCCCACCAGGCCATTGCGCAGCCGGGGTCGAGTTCAGTGGCCTTGGTGAAGGAGCGGACGGCTTCGTCGTGGTTGAACCCGTAGATCCATTTGAGGCCCTGATCGAAGTAGCGTTGGGCGCGGCGGGAGTCGGTGGTGATCGGGCGGGTGTAGTCGCCCATATCGGAGAAAAGCTGCGCCTTGCCGCCGACGCCATAGGCAGTGTTGCGATCGCCGCGGACGATCGGCTC
>JBGCDC010000479.1:0-5418 GCA_045105055.1 Phycisphaeraceae bacterium
GCGGTAGAGCTGGAAAGAGAGGTTTCGCCAGGCAAGTCGTCTGCCGCGCTTGCGCATGATCATGCGTGGGCTTGCACCGAAGGTCGCGGCGATGAGCAGCCCAAGCTGTCCGATAAACGCGACGGTGCCGAGGGCTCGTTCACCAAGGGTCGTGATGGGTCCGGTGATCAGGCGCAAGGGGAAAGCTCTGGCAGAAAAACAGGTCTACAGCTTGTTATTCGGCTGATGGCGATCGATCAAAACAACTTCACTATCGCGTGTGCAGCGAGGCATTGGCGCACAGATAAAAACCGGGTTATCAAACCCTGGATTGGCCTATGCGGGTGCGTGCCTCGGCGTGCTGCGTGATGATGTCCTGATCGGGCGCGTTATCGGAGCGTGGTTACTCTGCTGCGGTCAGCTCGCCTTCGTCATCAACAAAGTCGAAGACGCTTTCGAGGTTCATGATGCGCATGAGTCCGCGGATGTCGGCGTTGACGTTGGTGAAGGTGACGCTGCCGTCGCCCGCGGTCATCTGCCGGCGCGCTTCGACGAAGACGCCTAGCGCGCTAGAGTCGATGAAGTCCACCTCAGCGAGGTTCAGCGCGAGGACCTTTGGCTTGTTCGCCTTGATCGCTTCGAGCAGACCGACGCGGAGGTCCGGCGCGTTGATCACGGTCAGCGAGCCGGTGAGCTTGGCGATGGTGGTGGAGTCTTGGGACTTTGTTGCCTGGATGGGGTGGGCCATGATGTAGTTGCCGGGGTGTTTTAGTCGGTTGTTTCTGTGGTGATTGGCGCGGGCGCGACTTGCTCGGCTAGCCATGCGTGCCAGCGGGCGATCGCGGCCTGTCGTTTTTCGACCGCTTCATAGTACTGGTATCCCATCGTCTCGCCGGTGCGTTCTTGGAGCGATTGGATGGCAAAGAGCCGGACGGCCGGGTCCTTGTCGGCCAGCGCGTGGATGAGTTCGGGCAGGCTGGCGGCATCGTCTGAATCAGCAGCGCTAACGATCGCGGGGACGCGCGCTGGCGTATCGGTCGCGCGGAAGTCGGCCTTGGCCGGCGTCTGGTTCGGCGTACAAGCTGCACTTAAGATCAGCAGGATGACCAGCAAGAGTTGTCCAAGTACAAGACGCATGGCTGCCTCGAAGACGGGTGACAAGCGGGGTACGAATCGCTTGTTCTTTCTTCGATTGTATCAGGCCGGCTTGCTTAGAAATTCGGCTTCTGCATCGTGTCCTTGACCGGCCGACGCTTCTTTTCGGTGAGCCAATTGACATGCTGAGCCCAGTGGTGCCACGAATCGCTCAACGCCCGGACCGTCTCAGGCTGCTCATCCGCGAGATTATTCAGCTCCGTACGATCCTCCGATAGGTCGTACAGTTCCCATGGGCTTGATCGGAACGAAACGAGTTTCATGTCGCCGACACGGATCGCGCGGTTCACATCAAAGTTGAAGTACAGCGCATCGTGTGGCTCGCGCGCTTCGCCTTTGAGGATTGGCACGAGTGATTTGCCTTGCAGCGGCTCGAGCTTACCTTGCCGATCTTTTTCGGGGTAGCTCGTCTCGCCCAGTTCGATGACGGTGGCCATGACGTCGATGAGGTGGGCGGGTTGGTCGGTGATCGAGCCTGGCTTGGCCTTGAGGCCCTTGGGCCAGTGCACGATGGCGGGCGAGGTGATGCCGCCTTCATGTTGGTTTTGTTTATAGAGTCGGAAGGGCGTGTTGCCGACGTGCGCCCAGCCGGGGCTGTAGCACCAGTAGGATTTAGGGTCCCAAGGGCGCAGGGGTAGGCCGCGCCCTTTGGTGCGATCGAACGGGCACGCGCCGTTGTCTGATACGAAAAGCACAAGCGTGTTGTCGAGCATCTTGCTGTCGCGCAGGTGATCGATGACTCGGCCGATCTCGATATCCAAACGGTGAATCATCGCGGCGTACGCGGCCATGCGTTGCGACTCCCAGTCTTTCTCTTCAGCGGTGAGCGTGTCCCATGCGACGACATGATCGGCCCGCGGTGCGGGGGTGAGGTAGTCCTTGCCAAACAGGTTGAGCTGTTTTTGCTTCGCTTGTCGGGCTTTGCGGATGGCATCCCATCCGGGCTTGTAAGTGTCTTCATAGATTCGGTAGTCTTCTTCGAGGCAGTGCAGCGGATAGTGCGGCGCGTTAAAGGCCATGTACAGGTACATGGGTTTGTCTTTGGTCTTCGCCTCGTCGATGAAGTTGATCGCCCAGTCCGCGTTCGCGGTGGTCGTGTAAAAGCCTTGGTTGCGCGGGACGATCCACTTCTCGCCGTTGAGCCGAAAGGTGTTATCGCCTAGGAAGAAGTTACACGCGCCGGAGAGGTGCCCCCAGTAGCGTTGGAAGCCGTGATCGGTTGGCTCTTCTTTAAGGTGCCACTTGCCGGTCATCGCGGTGAAGTAGCCCGCGTTACGCAATACCTGCGCGGTGGTGATGCCGCGTGACAACGACTCTTGCCCCGCCTGGTTGGCATACAAGCCGGTCAACAGCGAGACACGCGAGGAGTGGCACTTCGCAGTGTTGTAGAACTGCGTTAAGCGCAATCCATTGCTCGCGAGCGCATCAAGGTTGGGTGTTTGGATCTCCGCACCGAAGCAGCCTATGTCCGCAAAGCCCAGGTCGTCGGCCATGATCACGAGGATGTTGGGGCGCGTGTCTTGTGCTTGATAACTAAGCGTACAAAGCAACGCGATGGCGAAGGTTATTAGACGGGTGGGCATGGTGTGATCCGAGTCAGAGGTGTGATGGGAGGGCGAGGCTCCCGCCGAGCCGCGCGTCACAAATGATTCTCGGCTCGGCAGGAGCCTCGCCCTCCCAGAATACTCGTAGCCCTAAAGCAAAATATCTCTGAACTTCTCAACCTCACCATGCACATCGGTCAGGCGGAAGTCTCGGCCCTGGTAGCGGTAGGTGAGCCGTTCGTGGTCGACGCCCATGAGGTGCTGGATGACGGCGTGGAAGTCGTGGACGTGCATGCCTTCGTTTTCTTTGTCGACAAGGTTGAACGCGAAGTCGTCGGACTGGCCAAAGACGGTGCCGGGCTTGACGCCGCCGCCCGCCATCCAGAAGGAGAATGCGTTGCCGTGGTGGTCGCGTCCGGTGTTGGAGCTGCCTTGCGCAAAGGGTGTTCGGCCGAACTCGCCGCCCCAGATGACGAGGGTGTCGTCGAGTAGGCCGCGTCGTTTGAGGTCGAGCACCAAGCCGGCCGAGGGCTGGTCGGTGTCCTTGCACTGGACTTTGAATTGCGTTTGCAGGTTGTTGTGCTGGTCCCAGCCGGCGTGCATGCACTGGATGAACTGGACGCCGCGCTCGGCGAGTCGGCGTGCGAGTAAACAGTTTCGCGCGAACGAGCCGGGCCGATTTACGTCCGGCCCGTAGAGCGCGAGGGTGTCTTCGCTTTCGCCTGATAGGTCGGCCAACTCGGGCACCGACATCTGCATGCGATAGGCGAGTTCGTACTGCGCGATGCGTGCCTTGATTTCGGGGTCCCCGACTTGTTCGTGCTTGAAGTGGTTGAGTGTGTTGATGTCGTCGATGGCTTTGCCGCGTTGTTCGCGGTCCACGCCGGCGGGGTCGTTGAGGTAGAGGACGGGGTCGCCTTGGCCGCGCATACGTACGCCTTGGTACTCGCTGGGCAGGAAGCCCGAGCCCCAGTAGTGGTCGTAGAGCAGTTGGCCACAGGAGTTTTCGCGGTCGCGTGAGGTCATGACGACGAAGGCGGGCAGGTCTTTATTCATCGTGCCCAGGCCGTAGGTTGACCACGCGCCCATGGTGGGTCGGCCGGGGATCTGGCTGCCGGTGAGGCAGTACGTGACGGCCGGCGCGTGGTTGACCGCTTCGGTGTAGGCGGAGCGGACGATGCAGATGTCGTCGGCGATTTTGCCGGTGTACGGGATGAGTTTGGAGAGCTCGACGCCGTGCTTGCCGCAGCGGTTGTAGCCGAACTGTCCGGGGAGAACCTTGAAGTTTTTTTGGCCTTGGGTGGTGGCGAGCCGCGTCGTGTTCATCAGCGAGTCGGGCATCGGCTTGCCGGCGTACTCGACCATCTTTGGCTTAGGGTCGAACAGGTCTACATGCGAAGGGCCGCCGCCCATCATGAGGTAGATGATGCGCTTTGCCTTGGGGGCGAAGTGCGGGCTGGGCAGCGCGGGCATGTTGGTTGTTGCTTGCGCGGGGGTGGCTGCGAGTGAGCCGAGCGCGACTGAGCCGAGGCCGAACGCGCCGCGTTGCAGCAGCGTCCGCCGGGTCATGGACAGTAGCGGGTTGGTGTCGGGGACGTCGTCGAGTTTGGGTGGGTTGATCTGCATGGTTTAAGTCTTTCATGCTTTGAAGCCCACAGATTCAATCTGTGGGCTTCGCACTACTCTTTCGTCATCGCTTCATCGAGGTTCATGATGGTCAGCGCGACGCTGCTCAGCGCGGCGAGTTGGGTCTGGTCGATGCCTTGCGGAACGGGTAACTCACCCACAGCGAGGTACTGCGCCGCGTCACTTGGCCGATCGCGATACCAGTTTGCTTCGCGTACGTAGGCCGCTTCGAGCACTTCTACTTCACGCGGTTGACTCGGGCGTAGCAGCGAGAGTCGCATCATGCCGTCGATCATTTCGCGTGGCGTCGCATCGGGCTTCGCTTGAATTACGCGCAGCGCCAGCGCCCGCGCCGCCTCGACATACGTCGGATCATTCAACAGCGTTAGCGCTTGCAACGGCGTGTTCGTGCGCGAGTCCTTGACCGTACACGCCTGCCGACTCGCGTTATCAAACATGTTCGGCGGGGCCAGCGTCCGGCGGAAGAACGTGTACAAACTCCGGCGATACAGATCGTCGCCCTCGCTCTGGTTGTACTCAAACTGCGCAAAACTCACATCCACCCACAGCCCTGGCGGCTGGTACGGGTACACCGGCGGGCCAAACATCTCGTCATTCATCAGACCCGAGGTCGCCAACGCCTGGTCACGGATCAGCATCGCGGGCAAGCGAAACCTTGCACCACGCGCGAGCAGCTTATTCTCCGGGTCCTTCTCTAACAGCGCCGGCGTCACGGCCGACGATTGACGATACGTCGCGCTGGTCACGATCTCACGCATGACCGCTTTGTTGTCCCAGTCACTGCCAAACTTCACCGCGAGGTAGTCGAGCAATGCCGGGTGCGACGGCATCTCGCTCTGCAACCCAAAATCCTCCGGCGGTTTCACGATGCCGATACCAAACACCTGCTGCCACAAGCGATTCACAAGCACGCGCGCGGTGAGTGGGTTGGTATCGCTGACGATCCACTTCGCTAAGCCAAGGCGGTTGCGCGGTAGGTCTTCGGGCAGTCCGCCGAGCGCATCGGGTAGCCCGGGCTGCAGCGGCTCGCCGACGGGCGAACTGTACAGGCCACGGTCGCGCAGCTTGATCTCGCGTGGCTCCTTGCGGTCGC
>JBGCDC010000480.1:0-3444 GCA_045105055.1 Phycisphaeraceae bacterium
GGAGCACTAAGCATATGGCAGATGCCATCAAGTTTAAATGTAAGTCTTGCGAGAAGAAGATCTCGGTCCGCGCGGAATATGCTGGTAAAAAAGCAAAGTGCCCGGGCTGCAAGAATCCACTGCGCGTGCCATCAAATCGTCCCAAGCGTAGTGCGACGGGGGTGCCGATCGGGGCGGGTGCCGATAGCGGCTCCTCAAGTGCCGGTGAAAAGAGTTACTCCCTATCCGATCTCGCCGAGATGGAAGCCAACGCCGCCGTCGAGCTCACCGAGCTCACTTCGAAAGTTAGCAATCAAGCGGGCAGCGCTCGTATCAAAGGCGGCAAGGATTGCCCGGAATGCGCGTCGTCGGTCAAGCAAGAGGCCGTGCTATGCGTCAACTGCGGCCATAACTTCGACAGTGGCAAAAAGATGAAAACGCAGAAGACCTCTGCGCTTGGCAAACTGTTTG
The DNA here is from genome assembly GCA_045105055.1 of Phycisphaeraceae bacterium. Lineage (GTDB taxonomy): Bacteria > Planctomycetota > Phycisphaerae > Phycisphaerales > Phycisphaeraceae > JAHQVV01. Next base: position 451 of record JBGCDC010000480.1, read on the forward strand.
GCCGCGGCAAGCGTTAGAGCCTCTTGCATCTTCTTTCTTCTTCCACTTGCTCTTTAGCCGCTGGGCCACGCCCGGGCGGAGGGGCTCTGATACCCTACCGATTCGGCTTGGCGATTAATGCGATAGATTGGTTTTACACGAGTCGTCCGCCCGCGTGGTGATGCGGCAGCTGAGTTAAGCCCACGATTGAAGTGGAGATCAATCACACAAATTGCTCTAATACGAAGACTTGTCTGCAGCCTCAGCAGAGAGATGGCTGGCCCTAAACCGATACACCAAGTCGTCTGATCAGCCCGATTTGATCAGCCCGCGTCGTCTTCCTCGTCCTTACGGTAGAGGTCGAGGTAGAACTCAAGCGTTTCCTTGCCTGGCGTAGGCCGAGTACGCGTGTGTTGGAAGCCGATCCTGTCGAACAGGTCAACGGCCTCATCTTTTTCAAATCGCGTGTCGAGGCGGATTTTCAGGAATCCGTGGTGCTTGCAATGGGCGATCGCTGTCTCGAGCAGCTTCGCCGCGATACCCGTGCCTTGTAGCGATTTGGTCACACGTAGCCGACGAATCTCAGCGGTGTGCTCTTCATCGCTAGCGACACCGATCATGCCCACGCAGAGATCATCTTGCACCGCGACCCAGAAGTGGTGCCGTTCGTTATCGAAATACGCTTCGCGGATGTAGTCCAGGTCGGCCCCAGAGTCGTTGGGCGCGATTTGTCCCGCCAACAGGCCCTCGCTGTAGAGCTTGGCGACCTCGTCGTGGTCGCGCTCCTCATAGGAGCGCACCATTGTCGTCGGCGTGGATTCGTTTTGGATTGGGTTGGACATGAAATTCGGGTTCCTGCCGAGCTGCGGTACAGCAGACCCGACACCCTATTTTATCAACCTCAGCGCACCACGCTGGCGACTTCCAGCACCTCTAACTCACCGCTAGCGGGGGTCAGCAGCGCGACGGTATATCGACTGGCCCGGAACAGCGCGCCTGGATTGATCACGCGCGTTTGCCCCACCATGTCGTCACGCTGCAGATGCGTGTGCCCGTGCAGCAGATAGTCCGCCGAGCTGTCGATCGCATGGTCCATCGCTCGGCCGACATGCCCATGGGTAAAGGCCAATCGCTTGCCATCGACCATCAACTCCCCAGCCACATCATGCACAACCACACCCAAGTCACGGGCATAGACCGTCAGTGCCTTGGCCTCCCAGTCGCAGTTGCCAAAAACCAAGTGGGACTCGACCTGCTGCCCCGTGCCGTCATGCTGGGCCGCTAAGGCATCCATGCATTGACTACTGCCGATATCGCCCAGATGAATCAGCATGTCCGCGCCATGATCCAGCAGCAACGCAACCGCATCATGCGCGATCTCGCTACGTCCGTGAGTATCGGAAAGCAGTCCTATCGTTATCAAAATAAAGCCGTGGTGGAAGGTTGATGCAAGCTGATAAACGATCTTAATCGCTCTAGCCGTTCAACGCGAGCGGCTGGCCATTGATCGCATACCCGCTCATCTCTGCCAGCAAAAAAATACGTAATGGCTCACTGGTCGCTTCCCTTCAAGGGGGTAAAGCCCAGCTCATAAGCAACACGCCTTGATCCTCGTCATAGCCGTCCGCGGAAGCCTCTCAACCTGGATGAATGAGCGTCCAGCAATCAGCAAGGTCATCGAAACCCTAGGCCGACTCCCGCCAACAGCTAAACAAAACACCCATCAATAAGGAGCCAAAGCCAATCCCCGCGCGCACAAATCGCGACCCCTCCACCCGCTCCAACGCCAGCAACCCCACGCCCCCATCGCGCACCCCTTGGCGTACAATTCGCTGCACCGCGTGTGCCTTTGCACCGCCGCCCCCGTGGAGCCTGCCCCTTGACTGACGTGTTAGCCGAGATCGTGAACTACAAGCACACCGAGGTCGCCGCCGCCAAGGCAGCGCTGCCCGAGGTCGAGCTCATCAAGCGCGCTTTAGACACCCCCCAGCCGCGCAACTTTTACACCGCGCTGACCCGCCCCGAGGGTGAGCTCCGCGTCATCGCCGAGGTCAAAAAGGCCAGCCCCTCCGCTGGCCTGATCCGCGAAGACTTCGACCCCGTCGCCATCGCACAGGCCTACGAGGCCAACGGCGCCGCCGCGATCTCTTGCCTCACCGACGAGCACTATTTCCAAGGCAAACTCGAATATCTGACCGCGGTTAAACAGGCGGTCGCTATCCCCGTCCTCCGCAAAGACTTCATCATCGATCCCTACCAGGTCTACGAGGCCCGCGCCGCCGGGGCCGATGCCGTCCTGCTCATCGCCGAGTGCCTCACCGAGCCGATGCTGATGGACCTCTTGATCCTCGCCACCGAACTAAAACTCTCGACCCTCCTCGAAGTCCACGACCTCGAATCCCTCATCCAGATCAAGCAGCACCTCACCTTCCCCAAGCCCGGCTACACGCTCCTAGGCATCAACAACCGCAACCTCAAGACGATGACCACCGACCTAAGCCACACCATCGACCTGCTCAGCGAAGTCCCCGATAAGTCAGTCCTCGTCAGCGAGTCCGGCATCCGCACCCACGAAGACATCAAACGCCTCGCAGACCAAGGCATCCACCGCGTCCTCGTCGGCGAACACCTCATGCGCCAACCCGACGTCGGCGTCGCACTCCGCGAGATGATGGGCTCTTAATCCCAGGCGATTCACATTGAACGAAATCCCGGGATCGGCAGGATCAAAAGGATCAAAAGAAGACCCCGATCCGCACAGGAAGAACTCCGATCAGCAGCGTGACGCAGTAGCGATCGACACCCCTAATACCATAATCAGCGGCGCGACATAGCCGCCACGTCACTACGTGGGGGACGAGGCAAAATACGACTCCCGACCGGCTCTGTTACGACCCTCTGATTGTTAAGCGTTTTGCCAGATCATTTAATACGCTCGACCTTGATTTTAATCGTTGAATGCTGTTTTGGCTTGTACGCACATGCGTCTATTGCTCGGCGTCTGTAGGATCGTAA
>JBGCDC010000481.1:0-5795 GCA_045105055.1 Phycisphaeraceae bacterium
CGAGCGTAGCTTGCGCGGTGAGCAGTTAGAGCGTCAACCGGAAACCGCCCTTGGGTATGGGCATGTGATCGAGCACGAAGATCGCTTCAATGGAGGTCGTCAGGAGTTCGAGGCCGCCATACTTGGGCTTGCCGGTCTTGGGATCTTGCCAGGACCACGTCGATCCGTGTCGCCCGCCGATGCCGCCGACGTACAGCGAGCCATCAGGCCCAAAGAAGATCCGGTTGGGCCCGGCCTCTAAGCCTTGGGTAAACCGCATCGCGCAGCCTTGGTACACGCCGTTGATTTTTTCGAGGTAAACGCGATTAAGCCCGCCGTAGCGCATGTCGCCCAAGGCCATTTGGCCCTCGAAGATGTGGTCCTTCGGAAACAGCAGCAGCTCCGTCGGCGAGTTACCAATCTCATCTTGCGGCAGTTGGATCGCAGCGCGCGTTACGCCGGTCTTACCGTCGCGGGCCTCGGGTTGGAACGGCGCGGCGTGTGCATTAGGCGGATTGTCACGGAGGTAGTAGCCGTAGAACTTGCCCTTTTGCACGTGGTTAATTTCATTGGCCGGGGTCCAGCCGCCTTGGTTGTCGATGACGAAGCAGTCGCCCGCGGTATTTAGGCCAAGGCCGTTTGGCGTGCGGTGTCCGCCGGTTAAAACCTCAACGTTTTCGCCGTCGGGCTTACTCAAATCGATCTTCCATACCGACGCGTGGTTCACCGGGTTCTGGCCCTTACCTAGCCCCGCACCACGCGACATATAAAAGAAGCCCGGATGATCGGGCGTCGGCCCAGCAATCCAAGGCAACCCCGCGCTGATCTGGTGAAAATCATTCGTGTTCCAACCACTCGCGATCACCGACTTATCCCACTTGTTCGATAGTTCGTTAAACACGAACTTGCTGAGCTCGCTCCGCTGACTGACGTAGATCGCATCGTCGATCACGTAAGCACCCGAAGGCTCAAACAAACCCGCAGCGATCAATTCACCTTTGACATCTTTAGGGTTTTCAGCGGTCGGGTTCGTGAGCAGCCAAAGCTCGCCGTTAGGTTCAACCGTAGGCGAAGGTGCCTTTAGGGTTTGCGCATCAAATCGCGCAACAACGAGTCGGCCATCGCTGAGCATGCCTAGCCCCCCGACCGGCATGTCCATGCCGCCCGGCCGGATGTTCGTGACGGTGTAGCCGGGGTGCACGCCGACGACTTTCTTACCTAGGCCCGGGCGAGTCTTTGCCTCAACCAGTTGCTTCTTACCACGCTGCGTTGGACGAAAGAAAAACTTCGGAGCACGCAAGTGGTCGATCGCGATATCAGCGAACACATCCTCGCCGGGCATCGACCACCGCAGCTTGATCGGCTTGTCGCGTTTTCGGCTTACCGCTTGTTTCAGTTCAATCGTGTGCCAACCCGCGTCGAGTTGCATGGTGTTGTCGAGGACCATCTCGCCGCCGACGGTGAGGAGCGATCCGCTTTGCTCGTTGCGTTCGAAGCGATATTCGCCTGCCTTTGGTGCTTTGATCCAGCCGGTCCACTGGGCGATATACGCCTCGGCGATCTTTTCTTCCGTCGCTTCATCGACCGCCTGCTTGTCTTGGAAGACCGTATCCTTCGTAACTAACACGCCCGGCACCGTGACATCGACGTTCGGCGACTGGCCAGGCTGAAGCGCTCTCGAAGTGTCAAAGCCCGACCCGATCCAATAGATGCGAAGTCGCAGCCCTTCTTCGATCTCGAGCCCGCCAGTGTCTGGCTCATCCGCCGCCAAGATCGGCAACGCACAATACAACGCCACCGCAAACAAACCAAGCAAAGCAAAAGGGTATTGACGCATCAAACGCTCCGGGTCATCGTGAATGAAAAGTCTTTTATAAAGAAGCCAATGAGTGTACGCGATTACACCGCTTAGCCAAACAAACCCTGCTGGCCCACCGGCTCGATGCAGCGCTCGCCCTCGTTGCCCGCTTTGTTCACGTACGTACTCACCGGCCAAGCGGTCATCCTGCTAGCGGGGAACGGCTTAAGCAGCTTCGCCGCTCGGCCCGCATCCTGCTGATCCGTGTCGAGCCAAGCGCTATATTGCGACGGCTTTAAGATACAAGGCATCCGGTCGTGCAGGTCGGCCATCATCTCGTTAGGCGGACACGTCAGCACCGCCATCGTTTCTAATTCGTTGCCCGCGGGGTCCTGCCACATCTCCCACAAACCCGCCAAGCCAAACACATCCGCACCCTCGATCGTGATGTGGTGCGGCTGCTTCGACTTGCTGTTGATCTTCTTCCACTCGTAAAAGCCAGACACCGGCAAGATGCAACGCCGATACTTCATCGCGCCGCGGAAGCCCGGCTTCTCCGTCACCGTCTCGCTCCGCGCGTTGATCATCTTGTAACCAATCTTCGGATCGTCGGCCCAACCCGGCACCAAACCCCAACGCACGTGCTCAATCGCTCGGCCAGTCGGCGTATCACGAACAATCAACACGGGACTCCCGGGGGCGATATTAAAACGCGGCACAAGCAAGTCCGCACCCTCAACATGCAGCGCATCAAACAACTCGGCCAACCGCCCCGCTTCCGATTTGAGTTGATAGCGTCCGCACATGGTCAAGACTCACAAGAGAACAGGCGGGATAGGCGTCCCGCCTGTCGTCAAGGCGCAGCCTTGAAAGCGAATCCATTTGGGCTGCGCCCAATCGGCGGGCGAGACGCCCGCCCCACCTTTCAAGACAACTCAAGCCCTTGACTGATACTCGCCGGTCTCGGTGTTGACGCGGATACGATCGCCGATGCCGATGAACTCGGGGACCTTGACGATCAGGCCGGTCTCGGTTTTCGCTTCTTTCATCACGCTCGTCGCGGTGGCGTTCTTGATGCCGGGCGGCGCGTCGGTGACTTCGAGCTCCACGGTCTGCGGCAGCTCGATCGCGAGAACGGTGGTCTCGTGGTGCAGACCAAGGACCTTCTCATTGGGCTTGCAGTACTTCAGCGCGTCACCAAGGATGTCTTCGGGCAGCGTGGTTTGTTCATAGGATTCGGTGTCCATGAAGATCGCGCCGCTGCCATCGGAGTAGAGGTATTCCATCTCGCGTCGGTCCAGCGTGACGCCATCGACGGTGTCGGTTGAGCGGAAGCGTTTTTCCTGCACGCTGCCGGTCTTCATCGACTTGACCTTGGCCTGAACAAAGGCGCCGCCCTTGCCCGGCTTGACGTGTTCGATCTTGGTGACGATCCAGATTTGGCCGTCCTGATTGATGGCTCGTCCGGGCTTAAGGTCGTTGGCTTTCATAATGCGTTCCTAGTCTGATATTTGGGCGGGTATTGTAATCGTTTGCGTTGCATCGGCAATCTGAGCCAATCCACACCCCATGGGCCCTAGCCAGTTGTGGCACAGGCGCGGGTGATTTAGTGTGATGTGATGATGGATCAAACCCAGTCCAATACGCAGACGCCAGCGAGCTTCGAGCAGATCGAGCAGCTCGGCACCGTCGAGCTCGACCGCTACTGCACCGGCTGTGGGTACAACCTCCGACAGCAGGCCGTCCGTCGGGAGCCCGCGACAAAGCTGCTGATGTGCAAATGCCCCGAGTGCGGCATGTTTGAGCCAGCCAACAACCTGACCACCGCGACCCGCAGCTGGTCCCGCTTAGTCGCCGTTGTCGCATGGATATTCTGGCTTTTGATCTGGCTGAACCTCGTCGGCTGGTCCGTCTTCTGCGTCACCGCGCTCGCCGTGATCTCGGGCGATATCCGGCGGACTTGGCTCGGTTTAGAAGACGTCGATCAAAACCAGATCATCGACCAGAATAATCTCATCAACAGCAACAGCTACTACAGCGACACCGTGTACGGGCTTAGCCCATTACGCGGTGAGCACGTGTTCATCCTCGCGATCTTCATCGCCTTAGCCATCGCGATCGGCGCGGTATTGACCACCATCACGGCCGTCGCCATGCCGCACTGGCGACGCTGGGGGTACGTCTGTTTTGCGAGCGGTTGGCCGTTGATCGGGATCTTTCTTTTTCACGGCCTCGCCTGGCGCGAAATCTATGGCTGGCACCTGGTCACCGCCGACCTCTTGCACTGGCACCTCTACTGCGCGATCGCGATTGAAGGCTCGGCCCTCGCCGCCAGCCTGCTCGCGGTCTGGATGGGTCGGCCGATCACGCGCGGGATCGTACGCATCGTCATCCCGCCCAAACGCCGAGGCGTCTTTGCATACCTTTGGCTCGTCGATGGCAAAGATCCGCCGAAGACGCAATCGGCCGATCAAGTTCTCGATTGAAAAATCCTCGCAGGAACACCGCATAGTTGTGCTCACGGTCTCGCGCATCAAATAGCAGCGTGAAGCGTCGGCCCGACCACTGCGATAGTTACTGATCCATGAGATCGTGGTTACCCGCTAGCGCTGCTTGTATCGCTTTTTAAACTCAGCAAACTTGGTCGGCTCGTGGCCAAACCCGCCTGATCACGATCGTGGGCTTAGCCATCGATCACGCCCTTCATCACCTCGCGCAGCACCATCGTTGCGTATGCACCGCGCGGCAACTCAAAACGCGTCTTGATGTAAGGCCCAAACTCATCGACGCCACCCTCGACGTCCGGGTCTTTCAAAATGATCCGCAGCGGGCGCCGCTTACCCTCAGCCGACGCGCTGCGATCCTCATCCGTACCCGCGAGCTGCGCCTCGGTCACGCCCGCTTGCTCCAGTGCCTCGGCCTCGATCCGCCCCGGCTCGCCCTCGGCCCTCGGCATCTGTGTCCCCCACAACGGACCCGAAGGCGACAACAACCCCTGCTCCACCCGGCCGCCCGGCGCGTTGTCTTCTTCGAACGTCGTCTCATCCACTTCAAACGTCGCGCGCGAATCGTGCTTCCACGCCAAGTCGCCCTGCAACAATTTGTCGAACGTGCCATCCGCAACACGACGCGTCAACACATCGTTAAACACACCCGACTGCCAGGCCGAGACGAGGAACGCACGCTGGTTGCGATCGATCGCCATCACCGCGTCGCGCGGGCCCTTGCCCTGCCGTAGCGCATCGAGCAGTTGCCGATCGTAGCGCAGCGTCTTAGGCCAAACCTCGAGTGCTTTTTCGTATTCCCCTGCACGGACGAACGCGCGACCTTGCTTGACGTACTCCGACTCACTCGGCGCATCGGCGGCGAGCATCTCTTCGAGGACCGCTTCGTAGTCGCCAAGCAATAGGGCCTTACCCGTGCGGTGCGAGTTCTGCCGATAGCCAAAGCGTTGATCGCCGACGTAGTTCGGCACGCCACGCTTGGCCATCACATCCAACACCTGCTTGGCCCGGACCACATGCGTCGGCTCAACGCCGCGCACACGGATCACAAACCGGTTACCGCCGTGGTGCCCGCGCTTGAGCTTATTCGCGTGACGTTCGTGCCAGTGGATCTTCAGCTTCTGCTGCGTCTCATTGACACGCGTCACGCCTTCAACAACGCGCTCTTCTTCAACGCCCGGCAGCCAAAGCGAGATGTGCTGCCGCGTCACCGCGTCCTTGTCTTTCAACCCCGCATAACCAATGTTTCGGCGGTGCATATGAAACGCCCGCGCGATGCGATGCACCGCCTCGGTCGTGGTTAGGCCGTTCTTCTCGATAAAGAGATAAACATGCTCGCCCTCGCCGCTCGGCTCGTAAAGCGGCTGCTCCTCAACGAGGAAATCTTCATTGCGCTCTTTAAGCACCCCGCCAACGCCAGGCAGGTCGGGGGTGAGATAAGTAAGTGAGTCGGTGGCGGTCATAGGATTTTCTATGGGAAGTTAAAAAATAGCGCCGCATGTAAATGCGGCGCC
>JBGCDC010000482.1:0-8723 GCA_045105055.1 Phycisphaeraceae bacterium
GATGCACAACCTGCTCACTCAGGGTAGCGGGGTCGTGACGGAGCAGTATGAGCGAAGCCGGTCGCTGGCGACATATCTCGAAGAGCCCTTTGAGCCAACCAAAAACGAGACACTCCAGCGTGTCCTCGCGTCCAATGCCAAGCGGATCGTGAAGCACCTGCTGTACTGCGAAGAGGTCGCGCTGACCGAACCAGTCAAAGGCAGTGGTGCTTTCATCGATCAGTTCTGCGCCAATCGCAAGGAAGACAGCCAAGGCTGATCGCTCAAGGACTTTGACTTACAGACCCGTATGTTCAAGCATCGCTGCAGCTACATGGTCTACAGCCAGGCGTTTGAGGCGATGCCGGATCTTTTGAAAGAGGTCGTTGCGAAGAAGCTCAACGCCGTACTCAAAGGCGAAGATGATCCTGAAACATTTGCTCACCTTGGCGAAGATGAACGCGATGCGATCCTAGCGATCCTGATCGAGACGGGCGTTCTTGAGCCGAGCGATTCGTCCGACTGAATCAATGCGACTGCGTCACCGTGTTCGACATCAGGTTCAAGACGAGAACCCCCGCGATAATTAAGCCCATCCCCACGATCGCCCACGCATCGGGTTTTTGTTGATAGGCCACCACCGCAACCGCGGTCACAAGTACCATCCCAACGCCACACCAGATCGCGTAGGCGACCCCCACGCTCATCGTGCGCAGCGTGATCGATAAACAATAGAACGCGACGCAGTAGCCGACAATCACGACGATCGAAGCAATCGGCTTAGTAAAGCCTTGCGTCGCTTTAAGCATGCTGGTCGCGACAACTTCAGCAACAATAGCAATCGCGAGATAGAGGTATGGCATACGTGCAAGGATACCAGCACACTCGCGCCCTACTTCGCCAGTCAAGGCCATAAAAAAACGGCAGACCATAAGGCCTGCCGCTTCAAATCTATTTGGCTTTGATTGAGCGTCTTAGCTCGCGGCTTCGACGCCGAGTTCCTTGCTTACTTGCTCGCACCAGTCTTTGATGCGTTGCTCGGTCAGTTCAGGTTGACAATCATCGTCAAGCGCGAGGCCACAGAACTGGCCATCGATGATGCCCTTGCTCGCTTCGAACTCGTGGGTCTCGGGGCTGGTGAAGCCTATCTTGCCAACCGCGCCGCGTTCAAGCATCTTGAGGTACACAATACCCAAGGCGTCTTGGTAAGTATCGGGATAGCCCGCTTGATCGCCAGTGCCGAAGAAGAGGACCTTCTTGCCGGTCAAGTCGACATCGTCGAGCTGGTCGTAAACATCTTGCCAGTCGTACTGAAGCTCGCCGACGTCCCAGGTGGGGATGCCGCAGAACAGGACGTCGTAGTCTTCGAGGTCGGACGGTTCGATCTGAGAAACGTCTTCGAAAATTTCAAAAAAGTCTTCGCCGAGCTCGTCTTTAATCTGCTCAGCGACGGCTTCGGTTTTTCCGGTGCAGGTTCCGTAGAACAAAGCGATACGCATGGTGCTCTCCGCGTGGTCTTGTGGTCGTTCTCGTCATCTAGCTCAGGTCATCCATGACAAGGCTTTCGTAGTCGTGGGATCATAGTCAGGCACGGCCACGATCTCAACTCTCCCGCATCCGAATCCATCGGATTCAACCGGTAGGGTAAGGCTCCTGCCGAGCCGGAAACCATCTTGAGCATCGGCTCGGCGGGTGGCTCGCCCTCCCAAATGAATTCTGGAGGTAGGCCAGCCTTAATCCGACAGCGTAGAGATGTGTCGGCCTCGGTAGTAGCGATATGCATCACGCATCAGCCTAAATGGGCCCTTGGGCTTTAGGCCCTGCCGCTCTCGGACTTCCTTGGCGATTTGCATAGACAGCGACCACTGCTCGCGGAGCGTCGCCTGGGCCCGCCACAGCGACCAAGTCGGGTCGTAGAGGTTGGTGGACTCGCTGGTCACGCCGTTGATCTCGATGACGGCCAATCCCTCGCCACGCATCAGCGACGCCTCGTCGGTATAGCGAAGATCGATTCGGCCGAAGTAGAAGCCTTCGAGCTCCTTGGCAAGCGCATCAATACGTGCTTCGAGTTCGGGCGTGATCAAATGCTCGCCGTCTCGGAAGAGCGTGCCCTGGCAATGGTTGCCAGCCTCAGCGAGCCGGAGTGTTTCGCCTTTGCCAAGGACGCGTTCCAAATCATCTGCCCAACGGATATGAAACACATCGTGCTGCATACGAAAGCGCGGGTGCTGCCAGATCAGCGATTCGAGATTGGACTCGCCATCGCCAGTGATTACTGGGAAGACCTTGTCGGTGATGGAGAAGATCTTGCCGTGAGGCTGGCTGGGCAGTCGGGTATAGAAGATGCCGCACTCGAGTGGGCCGGGGTGATACTGCTGGAGTTGTGCGGAGCCTTGGCAGGTGTCGAAGTAGTCTTCGACGTCTTTGTCAGACTTGATCAGCGTGACGCCCGCACCGCGCTGCGCCGCATCGGGCTTAAGGATGAGCGGATACGACCAGCCGCGCTCGGCGATGATCTGCTTTGTAAATTTGATCCGCTCGGTAGCCACGGCTTCATCTGGGATCAGCGCGTGTTTAAGAACCGAATCGTCACCGATGCGTGACAGAATATCGCTCTTGGATTCGCCGACGACGCCGCCGTCGGGCATACACGGGTTGGCGAGGGTCCATAGCGTGGTCGAGCGATACTTAGCCATGAGGTAGAGCCAGTACGGCACCATCCAAATGTAAAACTTCCAACCCGGCCAATACTCATAACGCACTTGTTTTTGCAGGCGGATCGCGAGCTTGCGTCGCCCCTCTCGCGTGACGAGCGAGAGCAAGATATTCATCAAGATCATTAAGAGGAACACCACGCCGACGAACGCGGGCCAGCCGCCGAAGTCGAGGATCATCTGGAACGGCGAGCGTGCCGCTTCGCCGAGCAGGATCACGCTAAACAAAATCACGGGGACCCAAACGCACACCGCCATCATGGTCCACATCATGAACCGCCAAGGCTTATTCCCCGTCACACCTGCAGCGATGTAAAGCGGGAGACGTGAGCCTGGGATAAACCGGCTCGCGAGCACGGCCTTCCATCCCTTGTCATCAAACCATTCGCCCAGCTTCTCGACGTGTCGCGTCGGCACCCATGCCGCGATCGGCCGCCAACGCAGTGCGCTTCGCCCAGCCACGAAGCCGATCATGTACAGGCCAAAGTCGCCGAGGAAGATCCCAAGCAGCACCGCGAATCCGCCGACGAAAGGATCGATCTGACCGGCCTTAATAAACAGACCCACCGCGATCGAGGTCGGGTCTTCGAGGATAAACGTGCCAAGCATGATGACACCGGCCTTGAGCCAAGGGCTCATCGTGTCGCGTAGTTCAAGGCTGCCCGGCAACGACAGCGTCTGGTCCTGCATCCCCCCGCCACGGTCATCGGTGGAGCGTGTCGGCAACACGCTTGGGTCGCTGTGTTTTGCAAGAAACGGCAGCAGCGCTGCAAGCACGTTCTCGTTACCTCTATCACTAAAAGGCATCGCATGGTTATGGAAAGCGCTGTCAAAATCATCGTGTGCATAGACGATCAGTTCGCTCTGCTCGACGATGGCGTGGTGTTCGTAAGCGACACGCACCGGCGTGAGCAATGGCGGATCGGCCTCGCCATGGATAATGAGCATCGGCTTGTCGTAGCCTTCGAGGATCCCGCGGTTGGGTCGCTGGTCGTTGTCCCAGAAGTTGCGCATGAAGGCATGTCGAAACGAACGGTCGCCGAGCAGGCCAAAGTGCGGAACGAACTCGACGGCTCCAACAGAGAGCAGGTAGCCCGCGCCGTACTTCATATGCTCGAAATGATAATCGCCCGATCCCTCCGCTGATTGCACGCCGATCGCCGCGAGCATCGTGATGCTTTGCACGCGATCGGGGTCGAGGTCGTAGAGCTGGATCGCCACCCCGCCGCCCATCGACCAGCCAAGGATGTGCGTCTGTTCGATACCGAGTTGTTCGAGCAGGTCGATGGCGTACCGCGCATGGGCACGGTTGGCGTAGTCGGGGATGTAGGGCTCGGAGTAGCCAAAGCCCGGGAGGTCTGGCGCAATGACGCGGTAGCCCTCCGCCACAAGGCTAGGGATCAGTGCATTGTCGCTGCGGTTGAAATCGCCGCCGTTGCCCGGGCTGCCATGCAACAGAATGATCGGCGGGCCATCCTTTGGACCCGCATCTTGATAGGCAAGTGTGATCGTGTCGGGCGTGACGGTGATGCGTCGTTCGCTATCGCCGATAGGTTGTTCGACGACCGGGCCATCGCTGCGCTGAGTGGTGAGTTCAATCGACTCGTAGCCCGCGGGCAGTTTGCCCGGGCCATCGCTTTGTAGCTGTACGACGAACGACGCGAAGAGTAAGACGAGATAGACCTGCCACCAGCGCGGCAGGCGGCGCTTAGCTTTGTGAGCTGTGCCTGCGTCGGGCTGTGGGTTGTCGGGGTGTACCAAGGGGTCAACTACGTTTGAGGGAGGCGATGACTGGCTCTGCATCGCGGTCGGGACGATCGGGATGGTACGTCATCGTGACTTTGCTGCGATGAACATCCACAACGGTGTAGCTCACCGTGCGTGCATCCTCGCGGTGCATACAAACACTCAGCTGCTCTCGGCCGGGCCACTGGTGACAATGAAAACCGGTCTGCTGCGCGGCGTATTCCATCGGCTCAGCGCTAAACCAATCCTCGAACAACTCACGCCTCGGCCCTTCGACCAAGTGATCTCCTAATCCCGAGGACGTGAACATCACCGGCTGACGATCCCAAGCCATGACCTCTGCTTGCTCGATCGGTTCAGTGCTGTGCCAAAGCAAAAGCGAATCGCCATCGCAGATCACCAAGCGAAACGGCATCATCCGTTCACGCTCAATGGTTTTCGCAAGCTCAACGGCATGATCGATCGTCTGCGCTTGCAACAAAGCGGGGATGACATCGCCTCGGCTGCGGTCGCGTCCCGTGGGCGGGGTCGGCAGGTTGTAGTTCAACAACGTGAAGGCGAGCCCCATCGCATTCACCGCGACCCACGTCCCTTTCGATGAAGGATCGATCGGCATGAGATAGCCGAGTTGATCGACAGCGTCGGGTTTGCCGAAGTGTTTTGGCGGATGAGCAGGTGCTCGGCCGTGCTGTTCGTCACGGCTGCACGCCATGCGAAAAGCATGTTGCCATCCTGGCTTCGGCACGATGGTTACCGTGCACATCCGCTTTGGTTCCGGTACGCGATAGTCGAGGGGGCAGTGCCGAAGTTCGCGGGCAGGTCGACGGACAGTGCTCGGGCAATCGTCCCGATGATCGCGTTGTGATGGATCGTGTGGCTAAACACAAAGGCAAGCTCACGCGCATGAGTCGAAGGCAGCGACACCAGCGAGCCGCAGCTCGTCATGCTCGTTAGGACGGTGACGGAGTTGGCGAGTTGTTCGTCGCTCACCTCGGCGAGTCTTGCGGTGTGGTGCTTGATGGCGTGGAGCGCGGCGGTGGGGTCGTTTTCGATAGACGTGTCACGTTGGCGATCATCGTAGTTGACGGTGCCGTGCTCGACGCCGCCGAGCCAAGCGACGAGGTGATCGAGTACATGCCGGACGTGCCCGCCGATGGCGCCGCACTTGGTGGACTGCGGCACCGCGTTGTACTGCTCCGCGTCGAGCAGGCGGACAAGATCGCTGAGCTGCGTCATCAACTCCGCTAGCGGGCTGGCAGACCAAGGCACGGTCGTGATCGTTTTGTTTGGATCGTCGGAAGCAGTCGTCATCGGCTCGGGTACCAGCTGGGGTCTGTGACAATCATAATTTTCGTAGACAAGCTCACATAACGCAAGTCTGTATTTTCGTATTGGCCTAACTGCGGAATGGGGCCTGATATTCCAAGGCCTTGATCATTCGCTGCCATTTGAGCAAATCTCAACCGCCCACCCCACGCAGAGATGCTTTTAATCATTTGCGCTGAGTCGCTTGATGCTTTCTAGGTCCGCCCGCAGGATCAATAGGTCACCATCTTGCAGGACCTGCCCTGTGATCTCGATCGGGTCAGCGATGTATTCGTGATGCGATTCAGGGAAGGCCTTGCCAGCCGCGTCGGTCAGCAGGTACGCCGCCGTCGTGCCCTTGCCGTCACGCACCAGCAGCATCGGCGGGATGCCACCCTTGATACAAAGCGTCGCGCAGACCTTGTGCGTCTTCCCATCGCCGGGTTGCATCACGCCGAGGTAACACTTGGGATCGACGATCTCACCGCGGAGAGTGTGGGTGCCTAGGTCTTGCTGGTCACGTATTCCTCGAACACTCCTTAAATACTTGCGGTTTAATTTTTCTAGTTCTTCACGCGATAAATTCGCAGATGGAGTACCTAAAACGATTTCTTGAAAGACTGGCGATTCAACTGAATCATCTATTTCCAGAACGCATCGCCCATCACGTTCAATGACAAATCCAGTAATGATCGCTTCCCCTGACTCGTAAGAATTTAGTCGCTCCTGAGAGCCCACCTTTCCTATCTCGACAGGCAAGTAAATCTTCCCGTCTTGACCGTGAAGTATTGGATAGGGATCGAGTTCTAACCAGCCTTTCACTTCCACTGATTTACCCGTATCCCATACCCCATCCCCCGGCTCACGGTGCTGTTGCGCGACGACGACCGCGATGCCGATTGCTAGCACAGCATTGCCCACCAACCATGGCACGATGAATCGCTTGATCGCGCGGGGTAGCGGCAGGTAGCCAACGTAAAACGGGTCATGATCGGTTTGCTCAGTCATGATTGTCGCCTCCAATCATCGCGGGCTCGACGGGTGTGCCTAGAGCAAGTGGCTCGGGGTTGAGCATCACACGCTTGCCTTCGATCCGCACCGCGTACGTCGCGATCTTCTCGGTGAATGGCGGCGGAGACTGGCCGTCCTCGGGCCGATACTGATAGCCATGCCAAGGGCAGGTAATACAACCATCAATGACTTTGCCCTCGCCCAACGGCCCGCCTTGATGGGCGCAGACGCTTTGTACCGCAGAGAATTTATCGCCTTGCTCGCCGTACCGGAATACCGCGACACGCTCGCATTGCTTGAGCTTGACGACCTTAGCGCGGTCGGCTGGGATTTCATCCACCGACGCGACATCAACCCAGCCGCTTGTCGGCTTAACAACCGCAGAGCGATCGAACGTCACTTCGCGCAGCCCCGAGATCAAGTGCAACCCAATCAGTGTCAACGCTCCGCCACCGATCAAGAGCGGATACACGATGCTCCGCTCTGCCTGGATTGCGCCTAGCGCAACGTGTAAGACCAGCGACGCGTAGGCGACATACACACTCATGTGCAGCGCCTTCCACCATCGAGGCGAAAGGTTCTTAAGCCAAAAGTCATGGCTTGTCGCGGCCATGAAAAACAAGATCATGAGCGCAAAGATGCCGAACCACTCGAATGGGAAGCCAACCCATGAGTCGACTCGGCTGTTCATCGTAAACATCGCGGTGATGGGGTCGGTGATGCCAAAGCTGCCGTACCAGAGCAGGACGAGTATGCCGTGGATGAGGGCGATGAAAAACATCGTGACGCCGAAGTGCCGACGGTTGTAGAGCAGCGGTGCGAACTGATTGGGGAACAATCGCGCCAACGGCCCGATTGCGAGGATCAAGTGCAGCATGACAATCGCGCATGAGCCCGTCGCGCGGATCAATAAAATCAGCGGGCTCGACGCCTGATCACCGGGCGTCGATATGATCGTGACACTGATGTACGCCGCGATGAACAAAGCGACGAACAACAGCAAGACCACGTCATAGACGCGCTTGT
Source organism: Phycisphaeraceae bacterium (assembly GCA_045105055.1). GTDB lineage: Bacteria > Planctomycetota > Phycisphaerae > Phycisphaerales > Phycisphaeraceae > JAHQVV01. The sequence continues at coordinate 7,782 of JBGCDC010000482.1, forward strand.
GCTTGTTCCACTGAACCCAGGTGTAGCTCACACTCAACGGTCACCCCCAGCACTGGTATCGACTTGCACCGCGTCAACGCCCGGCAGTTCGCCCTCATGGATCGGCTCGACAGGCCGCCAAACAACCGCCAAGGCGAGCCCGACCAGCGCGATAGGCCCGAGCACCAGCCACAGCAGCAAGTGTGTTTTACGTTGTGCGCTTGTCATGCCGACGCCCCTTTGCTCGCGTGGATCCACTTCAACAACACAACGGGCCAAAGCCCAACGCAGCCTGGCAAAATCATCACACGGAAGACAAAAGGCGACTGTCCCGCCGCAGGATCGGCACGGTTAACGCCACGCAAGACAAACGCGACCCCAACCATCAGCCCGACCGCGACGTACAAACCTACGATGCTAAGCAAGACTTGAGCCATGACCACCGCCAAAGAAGAAACCACTAAGAGAAGCAAAAAAGCCAACACCGACAGGTGCCGTACTTCAGTCTAACACGCACACCCGTTCGACTATTCCATACCCAACGGTATCCTTGTCTGGCGTTGACCACCCGGAGTAACCCATGTCTACCCACAGCCCTGCCCCTGCCTCGCCGCCGCGACTGATCCTGACCGTGCTGATCGCTGCGGTTTCGATCGTTGGTTCGTTCGTTTTTGCTCGCGCGTTCGATGACATTCAAGACATCCCAAATTTCTTGGACGATCCGACGCTCTGCGGCAACCCGACGCCGCTTGTTGCCAAGCAGCCGGACGCACACGAATCCCACGGTGTTAAGAAGAACGCCAAGCCGCTGATCTACGTCGGTGGGCTCTGGTCCGAAAAGCACGGCCTAGCAGGCCAACTCGACGCCGCGATCCTCTCGGCAAGCGCGGGCAAACCCACCGTCGTCCAGTCCGCGATCTGGACAGGCAGTGACGTGGTCGTGATTGATCGCTCGCCGATACA
>JBGCDC010000483.1:0-11461 GCA_045105055.1 Phycisphaeraceae bacterium
GGCCGATATAAATCACGCTACGTCGGCTCGCTTGTCGCGGACTTCCACCGCATCCTGATTACCGGCGGGATCTTCATGTATCCGCCCACCATCGATCAGCCCGAGGGCAAGCTGCGTCTGATGTACGAATGCAACCCATTGGCGTTCCTTGCCGAACAGGCAGGTGGCCTCGCCTACGGTGCAGCAGGTAAGCGCATCATGGAGATCATGCCCAAGGACGTCCACGACCGCACGCCGCTCGTCATTGGCGGCAAGAAAAACGTCGAAGAAGCGATGAAGTTCATCAACGACCCGGTGAAGGTCTAATTCAGCGACATTCCGTTTTAGGTTTAGCGGGAGACACATAGCATCCCGCTTTCTGCACTACAGATTTGGATGAATGAAGCGCATCTATCACAACGCGCGACATGCTGTGGTGGCCCTCACTCCAAGCCGTCGAGTACATCTTGCGGCAACCCGCCTTCTGGGACGGTGACGACGCCGATGCCGAGTTGTCGGCCCTCGTTGTCGGTCGCGATGAACTCCTGCGTGGGCAGCTTGCCGACGAGTTGTTTCCAGAGTTGATTGACTTCGATCTCGTCGTCATGCGACGCAGGGCAGATATCGTGGAACGCGATGAGCCCGCCGGGGCGGACCATCTTGCCGTATTCGATGAAGTCTGCTTTGACGCCGGGGTAGAAGTGGTCGCCATCGATAAACGCGAAGTCGATGGGCTCGCCTTTGTTTAGCTCGCGGATTTGTTCGTGCGTCGAGGTCTCGTGCGAGTTGCCACGCAACAGGTGCAGCGTTTGTCCTTCGCGGGCGAATTCTTTATAGAGTTCCGCGCGTGGCTGGTCGTATCCGCCGCCGAACTTACCCCATGGCAGGTCGATCGAGATGATGGTCGCGTCGGGGGCCGCGGCTTGGCACCAGAGGTAGAGCGTCCCGCCCTTGGCCGTGCCAATCTCTAGCACGCGTTTCGGCTCTAGATCGATCGCCAAGCGATACAACCCTTCGATCTCTTTGGGTGTCTGCAAGGGCTTGATGGATCGGAACGTGCGTTTGCCCTTGAAGGTCATCGGCACCGCGAGGCGCGATTCCTTGGAAGGTAAACGGTACTCCAGGAAACGCAGTTGTTTAACTGCCTTTCGCGTATCTTTTTTGATCGGCAGGGTGTAGAGCGTTCGTTTCCAGAAGGGCCGCATGCGTCGATTCCTTGTAGCTGTCGCCGAGACGAATTGACCTCGGAGTAGGGCAGTTTACCGCATGGCACTTTGGTGCGTTCGGCTCAACCCCTGCCGCCATGCACTGCTAAGCTGTATGGCCATGGCCACTGAACCGAGCATCATTACGATCGGCAATTTTGACGGGGTACACCTCGGCCATCAGGCGATTATTCGGTCCGCGCGGCAGCTCGCGGAGCCGACAAAAGCGCGTGTCCTTGCGCTAACGTTCGACCCCATGCCTGTCACGGTGTTGCGCCCCGGCGAAGGCCCGCCGCACTTAGGCACGATCGATCAGCGTGTTGCGGCGCTTAAGCAGTTTGGCGCGGATGATGTCGTCGTGATCAAGCCAACACGCGACATACTGGCCTACGAAGCACCTCAGTTCATCGCGGATCTCATCGAACAACACAACGCGGTAGGCTTTGTTGAGGGCGAAGACTTTCGATTTGGCAGCAAACGCAGCGGCAACATGACGATGCTTGCTCAGATGGGACTTGATCAAGGCTTCGCCGTTGAAGCGTTGCCGCGCGTCGAGTTGTTGTTGAGTGATCAGAGCGTCGCTCCGATTTCTAGTTCGCTGGTCCGTTGGCTGGTCGGTAGGGGGCGTGTCGAAGATGCGGCGCGTTGCCTAGGTCGGCCCTTCGCCCTTACCGGCACAATCGTTAAAGGCGATCAACGCGGAAGGACCATCGGTGTCCCGACCGCAAACCTCGATCCGCAATCGTGGCACGGTCTCATCACCCCGATGGATGGTGTCTACGCGGGCACTGTGACGCTCGATCATGACAAGTCCGCACACCCCGCCGCGATTAGCGTCGGGATTAAGCCAACATTCGGGCAAGATGAACTCAACATTGAGGCTCATCTGATCGATTTCAAAACTGAGCACCCCGATGCGTTGTATGGTCAGTCCGCCACGTACCGTTTTGCTCACTGGGTCCGGGATCAGTACCCTTTTCCTGGTGTCGAAGCGCTGACGCAACAGCTTCAGCGCGATATTAAACAATGCCGGGACATGCTAGATCAGCACAACGCCGCCTACGATTGATAGAGTTAAATCGTGAACGACTACACCGCCAACCTGACGCTAGACCAAGCCGCTGAACTGCTGCGTGCGTGTGACGGCCCAATCACCGTGCTGACCCATGCGAAGCCTGATGGCGACGCGGCCGGGACGCTCGTCGCCTTGGTCACTGCGCTGAACGCGATTGGTAAACAAGCCCGCGGGGTTCTCTGCCCGCCGATTGCTGATTCACTCAGCTTCCTTGCTACGAGCCATGGCATCGAAGTGACGGACGACGTCAACGGGCTGCCCGCTGATACCGAGCAGCTCGTCATTGTTGACACGGGTGCTTATTCGCAGCTTGGCCCGATGGCCGAGGCCGTTCGCCCTTTGCTAGATCGCACACTCATTCTCGACCACCACCTCTCCGGCGACGTGCAGGCGAAGCATAAGTACATCGACGCGACCGCCGCCGCCACCGCCGAGATCATCGCCGCGCTCGTTGACAAGCTCATCGATCGAGCGACGATCGGTAGCCAAGCACAACAGACCATCAACGAAGCGCTCTTCACCGGCATCGCTTCGGACACTGGTTGGTTCCGTTTTTCGAATGTCACGCCACAGACCCACCGGCTTGCCGCGGACCTCATCGCGGCGGGTGTGGATCACGCGGGTTTGTATGCAAGGCTGGAGCAAGCCGAGCGCCCCGAAAAACTTCAGCTGCTGATCCGTGCGATGGATTCGCTTGAGCTCTTGGCCGACGGCCGAGCCGCGGTGATGACGCTACACGCGAGCGACTTCGTCGAGACCGGCGCCCGCATGGAGGAGACCGAACGCCTCATTGATTTGCCCCAGCAGGTCGGTAGCGTTCAAGTGATCGTGCTGATCAGCGAGGCACAGACCGCTGCTGGACCGCAAACTCGTGTGAGTTTCCGTAGCAAGCCTTTGGCCGACGCGGTCAATGTCGCCGAACTCGCCGCGACCTTCGGCGGCGGGGGCCATGCTCGTGCCGCGGGTGCGAAGCTCGACGAGCCGATCGATATTGCTCGCCCGAAAATCGTCGAGGCGATGCAGCAAGCGATCCTAGCCGTCTCGCAATAGAACATTTCACGTCGATGGCTCTATGTAATTAGACCAAGGCTCGCAGCTTGGTCAGCTTTTCGGTATATTCAATCGGCACCGCTATTTCGGCTTGTCTATTTTTTCTTTGACATGGCCCAGCGGAGTTATTTTGCTTTTTGAGTGCTGTTAAGAGGCATCTTTAATTAGATACTCCGATAGGCTCGCTGGGCTCAGGCCGGACTGGCCCGGGTTTGTAATCGTTTGACATGCTTTTTCTGGAGATTCGGATCATGGCGTACCGCTCGTCTATTACAGCTTGCAAGGTTTGGTTGGTGCTGTTGTCGCTCACCTGTCTGCTCGGGTGTGAGTCGCCCGCCCCGTTGACGGACTACCCTTACGCGCAAGCTTGGCAGCAAGTGTCGGATGCGAAGCAGACAAACGCCGCGACGCAAATGGTTGGCTTTGCACTGGGCGTCGAGATCCCTGCCGAGATGTTTGATAACGCTGAGCAGCAAGCCCAAGAAGCCTCGCAGGATGCTTCGACCCCGCTGCAAGCGTTGGATGAAATCGTAGCGGATGTGTCGGCATACCTGGTCACCGCGATGCCCGAATACGCAAACGCGACAGGTACCGAGTGGCGATTGACGCTGGCGGTCGGCACCCTAATCGACGGGACCGAAGATAAGAAGCTTGGCTCCGCGATGGACCGCATCGCGCGAAAACTGATTGTCAACGACAAGTTCCGCAAGCACTTTAAGGTTCTATCAAGCACCGAGACCGAAGCTTCCGCAGTCATCAAGCAACTCTCGGGTACGCACCCCGATGACATCTACCTGCCTGATGACGATACCGCCGAGGGCGTAGCGAAGGTCCACCCCGATGACTTGTACGTGCTCACCGGCCGGACCGACGTCTTTAGCTCCAACCGCAATCGCGTGCTCAAGACGGTCACAATTATCGATGTCCAGCATCCGCAGTCCCGCCAAATCGTCCTGAGCAAAGAGTTCGCACGGACCTATTACTTCCATCCCGGCGATATGGACTACATCAGTGAAACCGAGAACCAACGACGTGCCGAACGACTCGCCGCTCAAGAAGCCCTGAAGAAATAGGCTCGGCTCAATAGACCAGGACCAGAAAGACGATACCCCCGATGATTCAATCCCTCCGAGTATGGCTCGTTCCACTCTTATGCGTTTGTGTCGTTGCCGGGTGTGATTCAACACCCGAGCCGCCTCCGCCGCCCCCACCACGAGCCGAGTTGCCAGCTCCGCCGCCGCGTCCGATCGGCGAGCCGTCGATTGAGCCACTCATCGAGCAGGCGGTTCAGACCCTCTCTGAAGATCTCTTAAAAGTCCCTGCAGTACGCGAATCGAAGCATCGCCTGGTACTCATGCTCAGTAAGCCTGCCGAGGCGACAAACACGGATGACCGCTCGGCTGTCCTAATGCGTCAGCTCCAGAATGGGCTGGTGCAAAATCAGTCCTTTAGCCGACTGTTCCGCGTCGTGAATGCTCCGACATCTGACCCAGCCAAGCTACAAGAAATATTGGGTGGTAAGTCGAAAGACGACACGGTGCTTCCGGATTCAGATGAAGACACCGGGCCAGCGGTTTACGACCCGCGCGATCTGTATCTGTTGTCCGCGCGCTATGCCGAGCAAGACCGCTTTACCGAGCGTCGATTCACGATCTCGCTTCGTGTTGATCATCCGCAAAAGAGCCAGACCGTTTTGGTCAAAGATGTGAAGATGGTCTTTGTGTGGGACCCCAACTTGCTTCAATGGCTAGAGCTCCGTTAAACGCTACGCCACCCGTATTGCCTGCCGATCGTTTTTGAAGACGATCATCGACCCGGCTCGTCCGTAATAGACCAAGGAACCTGTTATGCCCTTGCAACCACTCGTCCGCATTCTGCCCGTGCTCTGCGCTGCACTTTTCATCACCGTTGCCGCCCCCGCGCAGGACGTGCTCCCCGACCGTCCGCTGCCCGAGCGGAACGAAGACGCGAAGGATCGTACGAAGCAAGCCATTGATGCGGTGTCCGAGAAGTGGGAAGACGATCGCAACCCCAGCATCCTGCTCACGGTGGGGATCCAGTCGAAAGACAAGATTGTTTACAACGTGCGTTCGCAGTTGGTCGACCGTATCTCCTCGCCGTTGAAGCGACACCTGCGTGATGCGACCGACCGCCGGAGCGTGGTGGTTCCCTCGATGAAGGAACTGCGAGACAAGAATATTTCAGAGCGATTGAGCCGCGACGCGGGCAAAGCCCTGCCCGAAGGGGCCGCCGCGATCCTTAAGAAAGAGTACCGCGCGGATCTGATTTTCGACGTTACCTTGCTGAGCACCAAAGAGCCCGGCCGTTACGCACTGAACATGAAGGTCTACGACACGCGGGCCGACTCTGAGATCGCCAGCGACTCGCTTTCAACGGTCGGAACAGACACCACCGAGGCCCGTGGCGTGGCGATCGCTGACGCGATCATCCGCTCCTTCGCCCGTGAATACGCTCAAAACACCCGCAGCGATCGACCGGAGTTTACGACCTACTCCTTGAAGCTCATCGGTTTAGAGCAAGAGGGCGGTATTGGCCAAAAAGCAATCCGAGATATCGTCGGCAAACTCGAAGCGGACAAACGCGTGAAGTGGGCCGAGCCCGAGTTCACCGGCATCGAAGACACGGGACTCGCAGTCATCGAAGCACGCTTCGGCGGTCGGCAAACCGCACTGCTCGACCTCATCGAGCGCGACATCCTGCCCGCGTTAAAGCTGTCTTGGCGACTCCAGCAGACCGATGATGCGACCGCGGTCGCCTACATCTATCCCAATACGATCCCAAGCTGGTTCGCGATTACGGACACGGATGCACCCGACTTCGCCGAGACGCTGAAGCAGCGCAGCGAAACGCTCGTACGCGACGGCCTTCCCAAGCTAGGCATCATTGTGGGGCAGGATTTCGATGAGCCTCTCACCGCGTTTGATGCCGTCAACGATGCGCCTGTTAGCTTCGAGCTACAGGCACTCGAAGGCGCACTCCAAGACCAGTTCGCACAAATGAATTTCCGTGTTGTCGACAACACGACCCTTCGTAGCCAACTCAAGCGAAAGCAAGGAAACGCAATCCGCTACGACAACCTGCCGCACATGCTCGATGCGATCGGCGATCTCGAATCGGTCGATCTAGTCCTCCATATTAATATGAAGCCAGGAGGCAATGCCTTGAACGCGCGACTGATCGAAGTCTCCAGCGCGCAGGTCATCGGCTTCCACGCATGGGACCCGACGAAGACCAGCCGACTTCAACTCAAGAAGGTCAACTCGAAAGACCCCGAGGCGGTTGCCCGTTACCTAACCGGCCAGATGCTCGTGCGTTACGACCGGTTCGCGGGTAGGCAGGAACGCACCCTCGAGATCCAAGTCCGCAATATCGAGAGTGCCGACGCCATCTTGTCTCTCGCGACTCGGCTCAAGGACAGCCTTAGCCCCGTTCGTTCAGTCGTTGATTTACAAGCGGTGACGCCAGTCTCTTCGTTCGAATTGGTCTTCGATGGCGACCGTTCCGAGATGACTTTTGCTGCGATCCAACTCGTCGGCGAAGACTTCCCCAACGCAGAAGTCCAAGTCATTGGCGACTCCTTGATCATCAATGCCGCGCCCAAAACCGTCTCTGAGAAGAAGGCCAAGGAGCGTAAAGCGGAACTGGAAAAACAACTCGCTGGCGTGATCGGCGTCCAAGAAGTCAAATCACCTGTAAACGAAGGCGTCACGCCTCCGGTCGTCGCCCCGCCCGTTGCAAATAGCGGCGACTCGTTCCGCCAAAAACTACTTGCCGCTCGCTACTCCGTATTCGTCGTTGGGATCGAATACGAAGGGCGTTTCTCGGGCATGGGCACCTTATGGCAGGTTCAAGAGGGTGTTCTCGCCACCAATGGCCACGTCGTCATTGGCTTGGCTAAAGAACGCGCCAAGATGATCAATAAGGGTATCCCGAAGGAAAAGATCAGCTACGTCGCGCTCGGCGGTCCGGAACATGACCACCGTCTGACCCTGCAATTGGAAACCGTGATACACCCGAAATATGTTGAGCACGAGCAGCGCTGGAATCAATTTCTCAGCAACGTCCATAAAAAGGATGGCGAGGAGATGGCGAATAAGCTTGCCGTGATGCTGCCGATTGCTGGCGGCGATGTCGCGTTGATGTTTGTTGCCGAGGGCAAGTCGAGGCCGTCTCTGCCCCTCGCCTCGCAAGACACACTCGAGAATAAGATCATCCCGACCGATCCGATCGCCTACATCGGATTCCCCTCGGAGAACCTCGCCAAGCTCACCAACCTCGGCAAGCCTGCCCAACAGATCGACCTAGGCACGGTCATGTCCGTGACCGACTTCGATCAGGCCGCTGGTACGCCGCAGACCCGCCAACTGATCCACAACGACATCGTGGCCGACGGCGGGGCGAGCGGTAGCCCGATCTTTAACGAGCAGGGTGAAGTCGTCTCGGTGCTCTCCGCGGGCAGTATTGTTTTCCTCAATAAGGGAGCGAGCCCCGGTTCTGTCCGTGTCCGCACCGGCGTTGTTTACTCCCAACGGGTGGACCTTGTGAAAGATCTCCTCGCGGGCAAAGGGCTGAAACTCAACCCAGACCAGTTCATCCAGCCTGCCAACGAGCAGCAGTCCGAGAGCAGCCAACCCGAACAGCGCCAACCCGAAGGCCAACCCGACGAGCAGCCCGAGCAGCGGCCGCAAGAGCGAAGCCAACCCGAGCAGGGTCAGCCACAAGGTCGCGAGCAACGTCAACCCGATGAGCCCGAGTACGGCCCACGCCGATAGCCCGCTCACTAACCGCCATCACTGGCGAAGCAGGACTTATCATTGCTGTGGCGGTTAGACGAGACTGTGGACAACATGTCGGCTTAGATTGACTGAACATGTTCGGACCGATGTCCGCACGCGTGTAAGCCAAGGAACTCACCGAACTTGCCACTTAATCCGATAAAATCGTCTATTCGGCGGGGGAATCGCCTTGCCACATGAACGCTGTGCGTTAAAGTGGTGCTTGTGTAAGCCTGAAAATAAAGGCTTTTCAGTCTACGACACCCCGCGAGAGACCCGCATTGCCCGTTCTTAGCGATCGCCAAATCAAAGACCAACAGGTCGTCGAGCCGTTCACGCCCGCCCAAAAACGACCCGGACGCATCTCCTACGGCGTCTCCTCCTACGGCTACGACGCTCGCGTCGGAACCCTCTTCAAGATCTTCACCAACGCACCTCTAGACGGCGGAGCGTCCATCGTCGACCCCAAAAGCTTCGACGATCGCAACTTCGTCACTGTCGATACGCAAACCACCGGCAAGGACCACATCATCGTCCCGCCGAACAGCTTCGCGCTGTGTGAGACGGTCGAGACCTTCAACATCCCGCGAGATGTACTGGTGATCTGTGTTGGCAAGAGCACCTACGCACGCTGCGGCATCATCGTCAACGTCACGCCGCTGGAGCCAGAGTGGCGAGGCAAAGTCACGATCGAGATCAGCAACACGACCCCTCTGCCTGCGAAGATTTATGCCAACGAAGGCATCGCCCAGATGATTTTCCTCAAGGCCGACGACGTCTGCGAAGTGAGCTACGCAGACAAGGCCGGCAAGTACCAAGACCAAACCGGACTCGTGCTACCCAAAGTAGATTGAGTCGATTACCCGGAGAGACAAGAATGAAAAATTTATACACACCCTCACGCGCGATGTTCCTCGCGCTGTCCTGCATGCTCGTCCTACTGGCTGGTTGCAAAAGCACGAGCACGCCACAAGGCGTCCACCCGCTAGCGATCCCCGTTGGCGGCGGTGTTGATTTTGAGTTTGAAGCCCCTGCCGACGGCATCGTCTTCATTGTTGACAGCAAGAACAACCAACTGATTAGCTCCCGCAGCGTTCGCGTCGGCGAGGTCTACCGCTTCGGCGACGATTCGCTTGAGATGGTCCGCCTGATCGGCCTCCGCGAGCATGGCCCATCGTTCACCCTCCGAACCGACTACGGCGAAAAAGAAAAATTCCCCGAAGTCCCTTCCATGAAGACCCCGCTTCTCGCCGTCTACTTCGCGACGCTTGAGCAGATGGACTTCAAATCAGATCAGCTTCAGCCACGCGCCGACCCCGGCAGCAAGTCAAACTCGGAGCCGAGCGTTGAAGAGCTTGGCAGCGTGCTCGTTCAGTAGTTCGTCGAACTAACCTGAGACAGAAGCCGAGCAAACAGCGCCCCATCAGGGGACCTCTTAGGACGAACGACTGGGACGGGTTGATTGGCACGCGACGGAATGCGACGCGACGGAGTGCAGCCGACCATGGCACGAAGCCGTGAATAACCTCGATCATAAACACTGGCCAGGGCCGGCCAAAAGCTCGCTTCTTCTCAATCCGCTCCCTTGAACGACCTCGTTCAAGGGAGTTTTTTATGAAATATCTTTGGCGTCAGCAGCAACGCAGCAACTATTCAATCGCCGCATCACCATCACGTTCGCGATTGAGTTGATTGGTGAACGACCGCCGATGCGCGCCATAGCTGATCGATGCCATGATCGGCACCGCGATCGCACCGACACCCGGGATCACTTGCAGCCAGATGAGCACAAGGAACAGAATGCGCAGGCCCCAGCCCAGCGGTATCCGTCGGCTCAGTGAGAGATACCGACGCAGCGGAGCGATCAGACGCAGGCGGTAGACGATGATCGCGGGAATCAGGCCGACGATCGGGATCAGGCTCAAAAGGGCTGTGACGATCAGCACCTTCGGATAGCGCTGGTCGAGTGTGCCGAGGTAGGCTGCCGACTCTGCCTCGCTTGCAAAGAGTTCATGCTTGCAAGCCGGGCACTGCTGACGCATTTGTCTCGGCTCGAGATTAGTCGCACAAGCCGGGCAACGCTGCTTCTGTACTAAACGTACCGGCTGTGCATCGGGCTTACTTGCAAGCTTATCCTTGGACTGGCCTAGCCAACTCACCGCATGGATCGCGGCGTTATCCGCTTTGCAACTCGGGCATGTCACGGCGCTGCGATACATCGACTCGCCACAACTCGCACAAGCCACCTTCGATTTCTCTTCCTTACGCTTAGCCCGCCATTGGAGCAGGGCGAAGAAGCCGAAGATCAACGCCGTGATCGTGAGCATGACGATCGGGAACAGGATCAGGAGCAGCGTCCCAAAGAGCGCCCACAAGTCTTCAAGCCAACTGAACAGCCCCGCGATCATCGTGTCGTCATCGGGGTCCGCGTCGGCGAGTGTTCCCAGCAGGCTCCGCCGAACGGTGCATGAGACGTAGACCCCGCCTGCGGTCAGTGCCGCGACGATAAAGCCGAGCGCATCGTCGCCGAGCCCCGCGCGGATAGGCTCTTGCCAAGTCACGATCTGCTTGAGGATGTCTTCGTCTTGGGCGCTGATGATCCCGCTGACCGCGAGAGTCGAGACGAAGGCCATGCCGGATTTGAGGTACTGATCGACCTCAATGAGGATGGCCCGTGCATCGGGTGATTTCGTGGCCGCGATCTCTAGAGCCGCGAGCAGGCCAAGGATCGTGACGGTGATATCGTGGGTAAACCAGCTCGGGACACTATGGATTTGGCTAAGCAGCCCGGTGTTATTGATGAAGCCGATATGCGGGCCGAACTTGAGCAGTGCCGCGACCGCGAAGGCCGATACGAACGCCCGCGAGGCGAACAGCCCGATGGAGTTCATCCCCGTGAGAACAGTCGTGAGCGAAGCACTTGGCATCTAGGCGGTCCTAAGGTCATCGGAACATGGCCACCCTATAGACGCTGGAACCGGCACGCAAGCGACAGCATACCGAATAAAAAAACGCGCCCCAGCCTTTTTGGGCTGGGACACGTCGTAGAAGTTGATTGCTTATCTTTTCAGGCGGATGCCTTAGAGGTCGAGGCCTTCGTCGCCGCCTTTGTCTTTCTTCTCGCCTTTGCCTTTGCGTTCGCCCTTGCCTTTACGCTCGGGGCGTTCGCCGTCTTTGCCTTCGCGTTCGGCACGTCGCTCTTCCATTTTCTTGCGACGCTCGTCGACCTTGGCTCGCTGGTCGTCGTTGAGGACGTTGTCGTAGACATTCTTCATCGCGCCCTTGCGGAGCGTCATCATCTGCTCACGGACGGCTTCGCGGTCGACTTCTTCGCCCGCTTCTTTCTTAGCCTTGGC
>JBGCDC010000484.1:0-1161 GCA_045105055.1 Phycisphaeraceae bacterium
GCAGATCGCGGCGATGCTCGGGTCACAGTCGGCTTGCGGATATTTCAACCGAGCCGTGCGAATCCCGGCGGTATGCGTGAGCAAATGGCGGATCGTAATATCCGTTTTACCATGCGCCGCAAATGTCGGGATGTAGTGCGCGACAGCGTCGTTAAGTTCGAGCTCGCCTTGTTCAACCAGCTGCATGATGGCGGTCGCGGTGATGGGTTTGCCGCTAGACATCCAGAGCGCGATGCTGTCGTTGGTCATCGCGTGATTGGGTGACGCTGCGCCGATGGCGCGTTGCTCGATGACTTGGCCTTGCATCGAGACGCAGACTTGTGCGCCGCGATGGAGTTGTTCTTCGATGCCTTGTTGGATGAGCGCGGTGACTTGGGTGAGCATGGTGTGATCGTAGCAACGTGTGTCGAATTCAACAGTGTGGCAGACAGGAATGTCTGCCACACTTTAGATACTCTTCATATCAAAGTGGTTATCAAGCTAAAGGGACGCTGCGCGTCGCCCACTACACATGAGACGTAACGCTTGCTGTTATGGATAAGGCTGGATATCATCTTTACAGCGTTGGCGAGGCGCAACCCCCCTACTCGCCGCCGGTGACGGCCTGCTTAATTTTAGACAACTTCGTCTACGAAATGAGGCAGCTATCGCACCCCTAAATCCAACTGATATTTCTTCGCGTATCCGTATTGTGAACGCCGATGTTCCCGCGCCGAAGACGCCTGATGACGCGTCGTTGCGTGATGCTGCCCAGCGGTTCAAGAATCTAATCATCCTCGTCCGGGCCGACCCAATTATCTGTGGCCACTCGACCGAGGCACGCAACCTCGCGGAAGCGGCACACGCGGCGGGCCTCGAAAAAATCCACATCGTCAGCTACCCAATCGACACGCTCAAAGAGTCGGGCCTGCCGCTGAAGCCTTTGGCGTCTGTTCAGTCATACTCACAAGGGATCGAGGTCGATCGCCCCGAACCGATCGGCGACTACAAGGTGCTCGACGGCCGACTCAGCTACGCGATCTCCGGGCATATGATCGACTTGCTCAATTCGTGCGAGGGCCCAACGCTCGTGATGGATCTGTACATCGTGCCCCACGGCATGATGGTCATGAACGCGGTCGATGCACAGCAACACTTTGGACCACGCGAGCGCATTGCCAC
>JBGCDC010000485.1:0-1921 GCA_045105055.1 Phycisphaeraceae bacterium
CATCACATCCCCAACGCACACCAGCGCATCCGCCGACCCCGAACACTCCGCCCCAAACATTTCATGCACGGCGTGTGACAAAAACCCATTTTCTAAAACCTGTTAATCCAGCTTCTGTCCGTCGGCGAGCAGCCGCTTGCGTAGCTTCTGATAGTCAACATCTTGCACGCTGATGTCTTGATCGATCGCCATCGATGCGGCGGTACCGGCGCTCTGGCCGAGGATCATGAACACAGGCTCCATGCGGATCGAGCCGTAGGCGATGTGGGATGCCGACAGGCACACGGGCACGAGCAGGTTCTCGCACTCCTTTTCTTTGGGCACGATCGCGCGATAGGAAATCCGATAGGGCCCGGGTACTGCCGTGCCCAAGTTGCCTTCGTTTCGCACGACCATCTTGCCGTCGATCTCGACGACACGTCGGCTGCAGTGGTGCGAGTCCATCATGTATGAAGCCAGCCCGACCGAGTCTTTTGCCTTGCGTTGATGTTGGCAGTCGTGCTGGTTGATGATGTAGTCCGAGACCATCCGCCGACCCTCGCGGACATAGAGTTGGTGGGGCCAGTGGCCGGTGTTCTTGAATTCGTTGGGGTCCAGGCCGAATTTGTTGACACGTGCCTGCAAGCCCTCGGGGACCTGCGGATCGTTGGCCAGGAAATACATCATGCCAACCTGGTAGTTGATGTGGTCTTGGAAGATGGCTTCGCGCAATTCGTAGAGCTCGGCCATCGGCATCGACAGCCCGCGTCGCGGCGGGGGCATCTTTTCGAACGCCACCGGCTCATACGTCCCGTCCGGCCATTTGTAGTTGCCGCCGATGTAGTCGCTCGAGAAGCTGCCCGCGTTGTTCGAGTCACCGTTGCGCATCTGCACCGGGCCGTCGGTCATCTTCTTGGTCGTGTAGTGCAGCGTCCAAGTCGGCGTGGGGTCGTGGTTCATGAACCGCGCCAACAGCGCGTACCGACCAGGGTCGTAGCCGTCCGGCTTGGGGAACGGCACCTTGCGGGCCTTGTTGGTTAGATGCATGCGGAAGTTGTAGGCCTGCACTTTGAAATCACCCAGCCCCGGCTCGCCTGCGGGCTCATCGGATATCTCCGGCAGCAGGCCCGACGACGGATCATCCGCAACCACATACGGGCTGAGCGGCAGGTCGCAAAACATGTAGACGCCGACATAAGATATCTTCTGCCAGGTCCCGGCCAGCGTTTCGTCGAACGCGGACCTCGGCTCACGGCCCACGCGATACGACACGCCCGCCGCGGCGTAGAGGTCGCCTTCATAACTCGCATCGACAAACATCTTCGCCGAGACGGTTTCGCCGGTGAGCATCGTGATCGATTCGATGCGTGCGTCTTTGACGTTGGCGGATTCCAGCGGTCGGCGTAGCAACACCGTCACGCCCGCTTCGTCGAGCATCGTACGGAATGCCGCCTCGGCCTCAGACGGGCTAAACCCTGTCTTCTTCTTCAATCTGCCGTAAAAATCCAGCGCCATCCCGCCGATCGACTCGGCCTTTCCCAAGTCCGTCGCCGTCAGCCCGCCGCTGGTCAGCCCGCCGACGTGGTCGTCGAAGGATAACAGCACGACGCGTTTGCCCATCCGCGATGCCTGAATCGCTGCGGTGACGCCGCCGGGCGTGCCGCCGTAGACCGCGACATCGAAGTCGAGTTGCTTGGGCTCGCCGCGCTCAACCCCCTTGAAGTAACTGGGGAGGTCGGTTCGAGCGGCGGCCGTCTCCTGCTGCGCCGCAGCTTGGCCGGCAAAGAGCAAAGCCATGACACAGGCCAGGGCGTTAATCATCATCCTCGATCTCATAAAATTCTTTCTGCTTAATGTCATTTGAACAAAAGACTCCAGCGTACTTCAGCCCACGACCAAACCTACCACCAATAATCCACCCAGCCAGCCTTGTAAGTGAAGG
>JBGCDC010000486.1:0-2158 GCA_045105055.1 Phycisphaeraceae bacterium
AACCTCGGCTCGGTCAACATGCGGATGCACACCACCCCGCAAGGCCTCGACGAGAAGATGGTCGAAGAGACCGTGACCACCGCGGTCCGCATGCTCGACAACGTCATCGACATCAACTACTACCCCACCAAAGAAGCCAAGGCCGCGAACACCCGGCACCGCCCGGTCGGCCTCGGCATCATGGGCTTCCAAGACGCGCTCTTCATCCAGAAGATCCCGTACGAGTCCAACGCCGCGATCCAATTCGCCGACAGCTCGATGGAAACCATCAGCTACCACGCGATCATGGCCTCCAGTCAACTCGCCGAAGAACGCGGGGCGTACAGCACCTACAAGGGCTCGAAGTGGGACCGTGGCATGCTGCCGATGGACACGAACAAGCTGGTCATCGAGAGCCGTGGTGCCGAGCACTGCGACTTCAACGAGTCGTCGGTCCTCGACTGGGCACCGGTCCGCGAAGCCGTCGCTAAAAATGGTATGCGTAACTCCAACGTCATGGCCATCGCACCCACCGCGACGATCTCCAATATCGCTGGCTCCTACCAGTCCATCGAGCCGACGTATCGCAACCTATTCGTCAAGTCCAACCTCTCCGGCGACTTCACCATCACCAACGAGTATCTGGTCAACGACCTCAAGGAGCTGGGCATCTGGGACGAACAAATGCTCGACGACCTCAAGCACTACGACGGCTCACTACAACACATCGACCGCATCCCCGAAGACCTCAAGCACCTCTACAAGACCGCGTTTGAGATCGACATCTTCGCACTGGTCGAAGCCACCGCCCGCCGACAAAAGTGGATCGACATGGGCGTCAGCTTCAACCTCTACATCGCTCAGCCGTCGGGCAAGCTGCTGAACGACATGTACATGGCCTGCTGGAAGAAGGGCCTAAAAACCACCTACTACCTACGCGGCCAAGGCGCGACCCGCATCGAGAAGTCCACGACCTCCGCCGTCGGCGACACCTCCAAACAAGGCGGCGGCCGACGAGCGGAACCGGCACCGATAGCCGTTGCTTCAGCGACCGCTGAGTCAGCCCCCACAACAGTTCAACCCACCATCGAGGACCCGTCCATCGAAAAGATGCTCGAAGGCAAACCCCTCCCCGACAACGCCTGCTCCATCGACAACCCCGACTGCGAAGCATGCCAGTAAATAGATAACCCCCGGCCGCACGTTGGACACAACCTGCGGCCGATTCGAGAGACAGAAAAGAAAAACGAAGTGACGGGCAAGGATGCCCTGAGTACAAAACCGAAACCAAGATCACGGAGACCACCCATGAGTTGCTGCGACGGACCATCCGAAGCCTACGACCTTTCCAAGCCCATCGATGTCAATGCCAAGCGGTTGATCAACTGCAAGGCCGTTGATGTCAACCAACTCTGCCCCATCAAGTACGAGTGGGCGTGGGACCACTACATCAATGGCTGTGCCAACCACTGGATGCCCACCGAGGTCTCGATGCAAAAAGACATCGAGCAGTGGAAAGACCCCAACCTGTTCACGCCCGACGAGCGACGCGTCATCATGCGCAACCTCGGCTTCTTCTCCACCGGCGAGTCCCTCGTCGCGAACAACATCGTGCTCGCGATCTTTAAGCACGTCACCAACCCTGAAGCGCGTCAGTACCTGCTCCGCCAGGCGTTTGAAGAAGCGATCCACAGCCACACGTTCCAGTACGTCGCCGAGTCCTTGAACCTCGACCACCGCGAGGTGTTCAACATGTACCACGAGGTCGATTCGATCGCGGGCAAAGACGACTTCGTCATGTCGCTGACCGCGGAGATCATGGATGACAACTTCAAGACCGACTCGGTCGAGAACATCCAGACGTTCGTGAAGAACCTCATCGGTTTCTACGTGATCATGGAAGGCATCTTCTTCTACTCTGGCTTCGTCATGATGCTCAGCTTCCACCGCCGAAACCAGATGGTCGGCATCGGCGAGCAGTTCCAATACATCATGCGCGACGAGTCGATCCACATGAACTTCGGCATCGACCTGATCAACGGCATCAAGGAAGAGAACCCGGAGATCTGGACCGCCGAGTTCAAGGCCGAGTGCGTCGAGCTGATCAAGACCGCGGTCGATTACGAGATCAAGTACGCGCAGGACTGCCTGCCTAATGGCGTGCTTGGCCTAAACGCCG
>JBGCDC010000487.1:0-8012 GCA_045105055.1 Phycisphaeraceae bacterium
TGGACGCCGCACCCCGATGCAGGCCGACACCCCAACGACATCCCCGAAGACGAACGCTACTATGTCCTCGAAGAGCTCTACCCCAACTACGGCCCAACACGCCGACACGGAAACCTCGTCTCGCGCGACGTCGCCACGCGCGGCATCTTCTTCGCTGTCCAGCAAGGCTTCGGCATCGGCGGCGGACGCATGGCCTACCTCGACATCACGCACCTGCCTGCGGACACCAAAGAAAAACTCGCTGCGATCCTCGAGATTTACGAAAAGTTCACCGGCGACGACCCGCGACATGTCGCGATGAAAATCTTCCCGGCCGTGCACTACTCCATGGGCGGGATGTACACCGTCTACGAAACGCAGCAGGAACCTAAGCCCAAGTTCCTCTGCGACATCGTCCCCGACGACGCGGGCGAATTGAAAGACCCGAGCAAGCCCGCCCACCCCGGCATGGTCAACGGCTCGCACTACAACATGATGACGAACGTCAAAGGCTTGTACGCCTTTGGCGAAGTCAATTATCAGTACCACGGCGCGACCCGCCTGGGCGCAAACGCCCTGCTGTCCTGCATCTTCGACGGCATCTTCTGCGGCCTCGGCGTCGCACGCTTTGCACAAGAGCAAGCCAAGGAAGATCCGATCAGCGAGATCAGCGAAGAAGTCTTCGCTAAGTACGTGGCGCAAGAAGAGGCAAAGGCCGAGAAGTTCCTCGCGTCCGTCGATGACACAAACAAGACTGCCAACCCCTACGACATCCACCGCCGCCTCGGCGAGATCATGACCGATGAGATGACCGTCGTCCGAACACAAGAAGGCATGCACAAAGCCCTCGGCGTCGTTCAAGAACTCATCAAGGAATACGACACCGTCAAGCTCGGCGACAACGGCGCATGGACCAACCAGAACCTCAGCTTCACCCGTGCACTAGGCGACATGCTGATTTATGCCGAGTCGATGCTCGTCGCGGGTATCGAGCGCAAAGAGTCGCGTGGTTGCCACTACTGTTCGGACCAAGACGGCCGTAACGACGAGAAGTATCAGAAGTCGGCGGTGTGTCAGTACGACGCCGCGACGAAGACGCACAAGGTCGTCTGGGAAGACGTGCCGATCCCGCTGGTCGAACCTCGTATCCGTGATTACGGCGGTAAAAAGAAGAAGAAAGAATCCAAGGAAACAGCGGCGGCGAAATAATAAATTAGCCCCGTTAGCCGGTGGTCTTGCCCCGCCGATCTGTCCCGGCCTTGCGGGCGGCAGAAACGAATGTCTACCCCACCAAAACCCAACACCTAAAACCCAACACCTAAGATGATTGCACCCAACAAACCGAGCAAGTTCACCGTCCGCATCGAGCGACAAGACGGCCCCGATCAACCCGCGTACTGGCAGGCGTTCGAGGTCCCCACCACTGCGAACCAGAACGTCATTACCGTCCTGCAACAAATCGCCTCTAACCCAACCACGATCGACGGCACGAAGGTCCGCCCGGTCGTTTGGGACTGCGGCTGCCTTGAAGAAGTCTGCGGCTCATGCACCATGGTCATCAACGGCAAGGCCCGGCAAAGCTGCTCCTGCCTCGTCGATGAGTTCTTCGAAGGCTCATCAAACGACCAAGTCATCACCATCCAGCCTATGAGCAAGTTCCCGGTCATGCGCGACCTGTTCGTCGATCGTCAGCGCATGTTCGACAACCTCACCAAGCTCAAAGCATGGGTCCCCGTTGATGGCACACACGCCCTGGGCCCGGGCCCGAAAGAATCGCCACAGGAACAAGAAGAGCGCTACGCCTTGTCGCGATGCATGACCTGCGGCTGCTGCCTCGAGGCCTGCCCACAGTTCACGAAGGACAACGACTTCGTCGGCGCACAAGCGATCGCACAAGCCCTTTACTTTAATGAGCACCCCACCGGCGCAAAGCTCAAAGGCGAACGCCTCGACGTCCTCATGGGTCCCGGCGGTGTCGCCGACTGCGGCAACGCACAGAACTGCGTCAAGGTCTGCCCGAAAGAAATTCCGTTGACCGAAGCCATCGCCAAGGTCGGCCGACAACTGACCATCCACGCGGTCAAGTCATTCTTTACCGGCAAAAAGTAACGCAACGCACCTACACCTGAACCTTACAAACCCACCCGCTTCGGCGTCGGTGGGTTTTTCTTCGTCGTAATAACGGCCCAATTCACTTCCCTTTCGTATTAATGCCGATACATAACAGTAGGTTTGTGCGTCCTTTCTTTAGGAGTCACTGCACATGGTTTGCCCTATTAAGATTGATTCGGTTCGCCCGCTGGTACGTTACGTCGATGATCGGCAGGCGGTCATCGATACACACATCCTGACGCATGCGACGCTGCCGATTGATGAGAGCCATCGCACTGCTGATACGCCGATCGCTTACGTCATGGCCGAACTCGATGGCGCGGAAGGCTTTCACGATGAGGGCTGCGGTCGGCTGATTCTTAAATCTACCGGCTCACGAATGGAAGGTGGCTTCCGCTTTGGTATCGATGAGCCGCAGCGTTGGTGGCCCGCGGGGCTTGGCGGTCAGCCGTTGTACAACCTGACGATCCGCATCATCGTGGGTGACGAAGTAACGGACGAGGCGAAGCTAACACTCGGCCTCGCGTCGGTACGTCGTGGCCGAGTATTAGGGGAGGACTTGCCGCCATCGCTATTGGTGAACGGGCAGATCTGCGAGATCGTCGAGGTGCTGACGGTCGATCAAATCGATGAGAACCAACTGCTGCCGGCCAACGGCGAGTCGCTGTTGCTGGTGCGCGATCACTACGGCGCGGAGCTGCTGTATCAAGCCGCGGATATGGCGGGGATCATGGCGATCCAGGCCGTGCCGATCGATCCGCAAGGCGACCCCGCGGCACAGGTTCGTGATCAAGTCCACCGCCTCACCGCCCATCCTTCTTTGGCGGGCTATTACATCGGCCACCTCGGCGAGCTAAAGCAGCAGGTCGCGGCCTGCTTAAAGACGCTTGATCCGACACGCACCGTGTTCGATCGCTTCCCGTTAACCGTCGAGAACTAGCGGCGTTGATCGGCTGCAAATCGCGGCCCGGCGCTTAAATCTGATATCTTTTCGTATGTACGTATCGCCGCTGCGATACGTCTTTATCCGCATACACGCAAACGCCCGGAGCAAAGACCGATGAATCGCAAGCTATTAGCCGTACTCGCCGCACTCGTGATCAGCACTGCAATGATCGGTGTCGCGAACGCCTTTGACAATCACAAGAAGGCCGAAAGCAAAGCCTCTGCTGAAGAAGGCTTCACAGTCCTCTTCGACGGCTCATCCACCGAGCACTTCCGCGGATACAAGCAAGAAGGCTTCCCCACCAAGGGTTGGAATATCGAAGAAGGTAGCGCCCTTCGCGTAATCGGTAAAACCAAAGGCGCAAGCGATATCATCACTAAAGAACAGTACGGCGACTTCGATCTGCGATGGGAATGGAAAGTCGCACCCGGCGCGAACTCCGGCATTATGTATCGCGTCGAAGAAGGCAAAGGCCCAACCTACAAGACCGGTCCGGAATACCAGATCCTCGAAGACTCAAAGCACGGCGACGGTAAGAACGCAAAGACCAGCGCGGGTGCCCTCTACGCGCTGATCGCGTGCAATGAAAAGAAAGCACTCAAGCCCGTCGGCGAGTGGAACACCTCCCGCATCGTCATGCACGATAACAAGGTCCACCACTACCTCAACGGCGAGCTCGTCGTTGCGTACACATGGGCAAGCGACGAGATCAAAGCCTTGGTCGCAAAGAGCAAGTTCAAAAACTGGGGCGAGTTCATGACCAAGGACAAAGGCCATATTGCGTTCCAATATCACAACGATGATGTCTGGTACCGCAACATCCGAATCAAAGACCTCAGCAGCAAGTAAGTAAAACAAAAGATGACTGCGATGCATACACCTATCAAGATCATGCTTCTGACAACGGCTTTGCTCGTGCTTGTTGGTTGGGGTGCGGCGTTAACCCTTGCCGACGAAGCAAAGGATAAAGCACAGGCCAACGACGACGGCTGGGAAGTCCTCTTCGACGGCACGTCGACCGACGCCTTCCGCGGCTGGAAGACCGATCAATTTCCGAGCAAGGGATACCGGATCGAAGAGGATGGCTCGCTGCACGCGATCGATGGCAGCCGAGACTTCATCACACGGAATCAATACGCCGAGTTTGATTTGCGTTGGGAGTGGAAGCTTTCCAAAGGCGCGAACTCGGGCGTGATGATCCGTGTCGCCGAGGTCGGAGGACACCCGCACGACACCGGCCCCGAGTACCAGATCATCGACGACCACCGCATCCACATCAGCAGTACCGGTTCGCTATACGGCCTGGTCAAGCCCAACGAGAAAGCCAAGATCAACCCGTCTGGCAAATGGAACACCTCACGCATTGTGGTTCAAGACAACGATGTGAAGCACTACCTCAATGACGAACTTGTCGTTGAATACGTATGGGCCAGTGAAGATATCAAGCAACGAATTGGTAAGAGTAAATTCAAGAACTGGAAAGGCTTCATGCAACAGGATACCGGCCATATCGGTTTCCAAAGCCATGGCAAAGACCTCTGGTTCCGCAACATCAAGATCAAAGACCTTTCCACAGAAGGAAATGAAGAATGAATTGGGGACGACTCTTTTTAATGATGACCGCGCCGCTGCTCGTCGGATTGTTGATCACGACATGCAGCGTGAGTGCACAAGAAACCAAAGACGATGGCTGGGAAGTCCTATTCGACGGCACATCGACCGACGCATTCCGCGGCTGGAAGATGGACACGTTCCCTGAAAAGGGCTGGGTCATCGATGGTGATGCATTGCACATCCAAGCCGACTCCAAGGCGGGCGATATTGTCACCAAGAAACAATACGAGAGCTTCGACCTGCGCTTCGAATGGAAGGTCGCTAAGGGCAGCAACTCTGGCGTGATCTACCGCTGTATCGAGCACGATGATGTCCGCTTGTCATTTATGTCCGGTCCTGAATATCAGATCCTCGAGGATGCCAACCACCGAAACGGCAAAAACCCCAAAACCACCGCCGCGAGCCTCTACGCTCACTACGCGCCAAATGACAAAAAAACGCTTAAACCTATTGGCGAGTGGAACACCGGCCGGGTCGTCATCAACGGCAGCAAGGTCGAGCATTGGCTCAACGGCGAAGTCGTTGTGGCTTACGACCTCGAGAGCGAAGCCTTCAAAAAAATCAGCCAAGGCACGCACTACAAACAGTGGTCTAAATTCGCCAAGGAAAAGAAGGGCCACATCGCCTTCCAAGACCACACCGACGATGTGTGGTTCCGTAATATCAAGATCAAGGAATTACCCAACCCTGAGCCTGTTCCAAAAACGGAGAAGCAACTCGACGCAGGCAACTGGCGGACGCTGTTTGACGGCAAGTCGCTCGATCACTTCCGTAGCTTTAAGAACGACTCGCCGCCCGAGCGATGGGTCATTCAAGACGACACGCTCCACTACACCGGCGGAAAGTTCGGTGGCGACCTCCTCACCAAGAAAGCCTTCGGCGACTTCGACCTCCGATGGGAATGGAAGATCTCCGAAGGCGGCAACTCCGGCATCAAGTACCGCGTCGATGGCAACAACCCTAACAAGGGCATCTACGCATGGGGGCTCGAATATCAAATCCTTGACGACGGCAAACACAACAACGGCAAAAACCCCACGATGCGGGCCGGGTCGCTGTACTCCTTAATCGCGGCAAAAGACGACAAGCCCATCAAGCCTGTCGGCGAGTGGAACCAGTCGCGCGTCGTCCTCAAAGACAACAAGGTCCAGCACTACCTCAACGGTGAAGTGATTGTTGAATACGAGATCGGATCGGAAGCGTACGAACAACTCATCGCCAAGAGTAAATACAAAAGCAACAAAAACTTTGGCAAGACCAACCCCGGCCACATCGCCTTCCAAGACCACGAAGACCTGGTCTGGTATCGCAACATCCGTATCCGGGAATTGGATTCGAAAATAGATTGAACGACTGCCGTTGATTCGCCGCTTAACACATGCCCGCGATCGAAAGACATATGCGATACAAACTTCACAACCTGCTTGCGACCTTGGCCATGCTTACGGTGATCCTCACAGCATGCACCGTTGTTGCGCAAGACGAGGCTAAGCCCGCTACCGAACCAAAGCAAGACGCACCTGCCGTGAAGCCCGACCAGCCCGCAGAGCCGGAAGCATCCGCTGAAGTTGTCACGCTACTTAAAAAAATTGAAGCCGCCTCCGACAAACTTGCCACGCTCAAGACCCGCGTGCGCTACACGCGCCTACAGGGGCTGACCGGCGACGAGCAAGTACGCTTTGGTGATTTTTACTACATCGCTGGCGACGAGGAAAAGCCCACGCGATTCGCGATGTTGTTTGATCGGCTGAGAATCGATGAACGGCTTCGGCCGATGCAGACGTGGTATATCTTCGACGGTAATTGGCTACTGGAACGTGACCACGAAAATAAAACCGCGGTCCGCCGGGAACTGGTGCCTAAGGGTGCGAAGCGTTCGGATATGCTCAACATGGGCGAGGGGCAGATGCCGATCCCGCTGAAGCTCAAGGCCGACGAAGTGCTCAAGCAGTATAAGGTCGAGAAACTTAAAGACATGCCCTTCGGCGATCAGACACTACACCACCTCAAGCTCATCCCGCGCAAGGGCGGCAAAGACGCAACGCCGATGCAGCTTTGGTTTGATAGCAAGACGCTGCTGCTTCAAAAAATTGTCACCGAAGAAGACGGCGACGAGATCGAAATACTCTTCCCAACCCCCAAGCTTAACCCCGTGATCGATGGCGACGTCTTTGACACGAAGCTGCCTGATAAAAAAGACGGCTGGCAGAATCAAGAAGTGCCGATTGAGAAGTAGCATTGATTCAGTTTTCGTCTCGCGAGCGATCTAACAAGGCAGCGCATCTACCAACTGATCCATCTGTTCAATCGTATTATAAAAATGCGGTGACGCTCGCAGATGCCCCATTCGCTGGGCGATGATGGTCCGCTGGCCGGCCAGTGATCGGACGATCCCGGCGTATTTTGCTTCGTGCCCCGGCCAATCAAACGCGACGATCCCGCTGCGCTCGCTTGGGCGCGGCGGTGACACGACTTGATAGCCTTTCTCCGTCAAACGACCGCGCAGGTGCTGGCACAGCGCATCGACGCGCGACCACACTGTTTCCATACCGACTTCCATCAGTAGGCCAAGCGATGCGCCCATGCCGCGGATGCCCGCGATGTTCCAAGTGCCGGGCTCAAACCGCCGGGCATCAGGGAGGTATCGCTCGTCATAATTGCCATAGTCCAGTGGGTTGACCTTGCCCAGCCAACCGGCGATCGGCGGGCGTAGTTGCTGGCACAGGTCTTCTTCGCAATATAAAAACCCCGCGCCCTCCGGCCCGAGCATCCACTTATGCCCATCCGCCGCAAGGAAGTCGATGCCAAGCGCCTGCACATCCACCGGCATGACGCCGACCGACTGGATCGCATCCGCACACAGCACCCCACCCGCCGCGTGTACTTCATCTGCGATCGGCTTGAGGTCGATCTTGTACCCGCTGCCAAACTGCACATGCGACAAGGCGACGACGCGCGTCCGGTCATTGATGAGATTGATGACATCATCGACATCGATGCGGTGATCCGGACCCTGCTTGGCCTCAAGAACCTCGATACCTTTCCGTTTGAGATCGGTCCACGGGTATCGGTTGGCCGGGTACTCAACATCCGTGATCACCACGCGGTCGCCCGGCCGCCAATCGAGGCCGCCCGCGAGCATCCCCAAGCCAGTCGTCGTATTCGGGATAAAAACGATCTCGTGCTTGCCGCGAGCATTGATGAGTTCGGCACACTGCGACTTCACCGCCAAGACCTGCATGTACCAATCGTTGTCGGCCAGTTGCCCCTTTGCCGCCCGCTCCGCGCAATCCATCATCACCCGCCCCGCTCGCCCCGTGATCGGCGCGACCCCTGCGTGGTTGAAATAGTTGACCTCGCC
>JBGCDC010000488.1:0-3932 GCA_045105055.1 Phycisphaeraceae bacterium
GTGCTCTTCCGATCTGATCACCGATGTGATCGAGCAAGCGGTCCAGCGCATTGCCGCAAAGGAAAACAAGCAGACCGCCGACGCGATCGCTTCGCTGAGTAAGCGGATCGACGCACTACCCTCGTCCGAGGAACTCGCCAAGCTCACCGACAGCCAGGCCTCGCTCGCCAAACTGCTTGAGGAAAGCGATGCACGCGAAGACATCGGCCAGCTCCGCGCGTCGCTGCAAGGGCTCTCCGAAAAACTCGCACAAGCTGGCGGCGGCGACGAACAGCTCAAGCAGATCATCACGATGCTTGAAAAGCGAGAGAAGACCGAGCTACTCATCGCCGAGCTGCACGACGCGATGGACAACGAATCAGACAAGACCGAAGCACTCAAAAAAGAACTGCTTGCATCGATTGCTGAGGCGAAACAGCCCGACACCAGTGCAACGCTCAACGAGCTACTGGCTATGGTTCAGAATCGCCTGCTTACCGATGACTCGATCCGTCAAGCGATCCGCGACGAGATGCGTGGCTCAGTTTTGCCCAACCAAAGAGCGCTGGCCGATGCTCGCGATGTGACCACGACTGCCACACAGGGCAGCCTTGACGACACTGTGACAGACGACCCCGCCATAAGGCAGCAGCGCCTAACTCAGCTTGAATCCGCTTACAAGCAATCCTTTGAGACGAGCCAAGCCGTGACCGTCGGCGCGGGCGTCGTCGACCCAAAGACCGGCGAGGTCTCTAAGGGTCGACTCATCGATCCTGCGGTGGCGAAGGCACTAGGCTTTGAAACCTGGCGTGACTGGTACCTAACCGATCGCCATGCCGAGCAGATGCGGTTGCAACGCGAAGCACTCTTGCAGCGCAACCAAAACGACGCGAACAACAACGGCAGCGTCACGCTTCCTCCCGTTAGGGATCGGCCTGATAGCAGCCGACCTGAGCAGGACTAGCATCAAATGAATCAAGTGTCGTCGCGAATCGATTGCAGAACCTTCTGCATATCGCTGGGTATCGGTGCTTCAGCATGGATTGCTCCCAAGCTAAGCGAGTTGGCGTGCAGCATCTGCCGTGGTGCCTGGATGCTCAGGGTGTCTTTGCCATAAGTCGTGTCGCCGATGACCGGGTGACCAAGTTCGGCCATCATCACACGCACCTGGTGCAAGAAGCCGGTGTGTAGATCAACCTCGACCAAGCTAGCACGATCGCCAAAGCGTTCGACCACCTGCCAACCGAGCGAGCACAGCCTTGCGTCGCCCGAGCCCCCCGCCTCCGGCTCGACTAGCACCCGTGCGGGCTGGTGTGCCGCGACGCGCAGATGTCGACGCGTAACGCCTTCGCCATCGATCTCGCCCTGCACCAACGCGGTGTACCGCTTCTGGATCTGGTGCTCCGCAAACGCTCCACGCAACCTCTCCCACGCGTACTGTTGCGTAGCCACCATAAGCGTGCCAGAGGTATCCGTATCCAAGCGATGCACAATGCCGCTTCGCAGGCCACCCTCACCAACACCGATTATTTGCGGATAGCGTGCAACGACCGCATTCAGAACCGTGCCCATTTCGTCCAACGCGTGTGGCCGAACAGGTACACCTGCGGGTTTATCGATCACCAACCAACCGTCGCCTTCGGAGACCACCTCGATCTCAAGCGAATCGTCCGCTAAGGGCGTTTCACCATGGGCATAGGCTGCGATTAAAGTGATCGTGTCACCCGCTGAAAGGATGTCGCCCTTATTACTTCGGCTCATCACACGCCCATTGCGGGCGATCGCCCCATGGTCCAATAGCCTTAAAACAGCCGCTCGTGAGATACCCCGCCAGTCCGCTACCGCACGGTCCAAACGGGCCCCGTCGGCCTCTGCGGTCGTGAAAAGTGGGTCCGGTTGTGCGGGCTGTAACGGCTGCATCGTTTGTAAGGGTAACAATGCGGCGGGAGATGGTGGACGCTGGGCCGTCGCATGCCGATATCTACGTTGTAACGCATTGACGAAGTACCCAGTAAGCGAGCCGTCTAGCCTGAGATCAAGTGAGCTTTATGCACCGATTTCAAGCCATCCGATCTTGCCAAAGCCGACCACGCAAAAACCCATAACAACCGATCAGACATGCCAATCAACGATCCATCGCTCAGTCGTAAAAGAACTATCCGCCTCTTGGTGCTCGCGACCATCGTGATATTGATCGGCGGCGGGATATTCACCCTCTTCCAGATCAACCGCACCGACCAGATCGTCGTCACCGACGAGGAGCTTATCGCCCAGGCTCAGTCGGCTTATGAAGAAGGCGACTACGAACTCGTTCTTGAGTTGCTAGAGAATCCACGCAACAACGACATGACCCTCGCCGCGATCGATGGCGACCCTGAACTCCTGCGCATCTATGTCACTGCTCGCCAAGACATTCCGATGTTCAACGATCGGCACCTGACGCGCACCGTCGAACCACTTAAAAAACTGATTGCCTTCGACTCAAGTGATCGTAAAAACCAAGACGAACTCCTCGACGCACTGCTGCAACTCGAGCGCTACGACGAAGCGATCGTGCAGGCAAAGATGCTCGCCGAGCTACACCCAAAGGATGCGTCGGTGCTGCGTAAGCTCGCCAAAGCCCAGCGACAGAAAAAACAACGTGAAGCAGCGCTCGCCACGCTATACCGTGCGGCAGAGCTTGAGCCCTTGCATGTACTGACCTACGCAGAAGTCCTAGACATTTTGCAGGAATACGGCGACCCAATCGAGCCACTCATCGAGATGACGGCACCGGTCTACGCGGCGTACCCCGATGACCCGCGTGCCATGATGATTCAAGCGATCTCAGACGACGCACAAGGCAACGGCGTCCAGGCGAGAGATCTCCTCAAGCGAGCCAGCACCAAAGCGCCCGGCGATCAAGAGATCGTCCCGCTTCTTGTCCGTTGGCTCGATCGACTGGGACTATTCACGACTGCAACCGCCTACCTTGAAGAATACGCAGAGCCCGGGATCGACTCGATGTCAGGTCGCTTGGCGATCTACCGCGCTTTCGAAGCCGCAGACTACGCCTCAGTTCTCGCTCGCATGCAAGACAGCGATACAAGCAAGGCCAACTCGGACCTTGTTGCAATGCTGGCCAGCGCGTTGTTGAACACAGGCGACACAGAAGGCTTCGAGCAAAAAATCAAAAACCTTGAACAACGCGACAGCGTTGTCGCCAAGACATGGGCAAAGCTCCTCAAACTAGATCAGCAAGGCGACGCTAGCCCCGCGACACTCATTGACACAATCGTTGCAACAATGGAGTCAGAAGAAAACGAAGTGGCCAGTGCACTCGCTAAACAGCACCCCTACTTCACACAGCGCTTAGGGCAGGCCTACGTGGATGCCCTTGAGAACGAAGCCGCCTATGGCGCGTTCATCGTCGCAGCGAAGAGCAGCAGGACGTGGGCACGTCCGCACCGCAGCTTGGCAGAAACGCTGTTAAAACTGAATCAACCCGCGGCAGCGTTCTTTCACGCAAGAGAAGCACAACGACGTGAAGACACGGCCGAGTCGCGTCAGTGGCTCGTCTTGGCCATGGTTGCTGTCGCCGATACGAGCGACAACGAAGTGATCGAACGCACACTCAGCGAAGTCGAACTGCTCGACGTGAACTCGCCGCAGGCGACGCGTGTTTTACCCGCAGCGATCGATCTGTTGGTCAGAGCCGGTCGCATCGAACAAGCCAAGCAACGCATCACCGACACGCTGGCACTCGAAGGCCCGCGCTCAGTGCAGCTACTCGAATCCTTGGCTCAACTCTCGCAGCAGCACAAGCTCGAGATGACCAATGCAATCGCGCAGACACTCGAAAAACAGCACGGCATGACACGTGGCCTCGCGCTCATCCAAGCAAGTGACGAAGCGAGGAACAAAGGCTTTGAAGCCGGACTCGCCCTAATCACGAAGGCCGCGCCCGACCCGAT
>JBGCDC010000489.1:0-12851 GCA_045105055.1 Phycisphaeraceae bacterium
CCATGAGTTCAAGGAGTGATCGGCCATGCATGGGGGTCTCGGGTTTCGTGCCTGCGATCTCTAGGAAGGTCGGCGCGTAGTCGATGTTTTGCACGAGTTCTTCGACGCGGGTGCCGGGCTTGATCACGCCAGGCCAGCGGACGACCAGTGGCATGGCCAGGGACTCTTCGTACATCCATCGCTTGTCGTACCAGCCGTGCTCGCCGAGGTAAAAGCCTTGGTCGGAGCTATAGATCACGATGGTATTCTTTTTGATTTCCGGGTTGTCGTCTAGGTATTGCAACACTCGGCCGATGTTGCGATCGACGCCCGCGATGCAGCGGAGGTAGTTTTTGACGTAGCGTTGGTACTTCCACTGCTCGATTTCTTTAGGCGTCATGCTCGCCTTGTTTTTACGAAAGGCTTCGTTCTCCGGCTCGAACCACTTGTCCCATTCGGCACGCTGTTCGGGGTTGAGTCGGCCGATCTTTCGCTCGTAGTATTTGTACAGCGCTTCGTCTTGATCGAGCGGGCAGTACAGGTCGTACGCGAAGAACATGTGCTTGTCGATTTCCATTTCGGTCTGGGCAGCGCCTTTGCCTCGGCCTTTGTAATCGTCGAAGAGTGTGTCGGGCTCGGGGATATCGGCGTCGCGATACATGCCGAGCTCTTCGGGCGCGGGCATCCAGGTGCGGTGCGGGGCCTTGTGCTGGAGCATGAGCATGAAGGGCTTGTCTTTGTCTCGGCCTTCTTTAAGCCAGTCAAGGCCGAGGTCGGTGACGACGTTGGTGCAGTGGCCTTCGACTTTCTTCCTGCCGTCGGGCGTGATGAAGTCGGGGTTGTAGTACTCGCCTTGGCCCGGCAGGATCATCCAGTGGTCAAAGCCCTTGGGCGTGTCGTGCAAGTGGTACTTGCCGATCATCGCGGTGGTGTACCCGGTTTTTTGGAGGAGTTTGGGGAAGGTTTGCTGCGAGGAGTCGAAGCGGTTGGTGTTGGTCATGAAGCCGTTGGCGTGGCTGTGTAGACCGGTGAGGATGGAGGCGCGGGAGGGGCCGCAGATGGAGTTGCCGCAGAAGGAGTTGAGGAAGATCGCGCCTTCGCTGGCGATGCGGTCGATGTGCGGGGTCTGATTGATCTTGCTGCCGTAGGCACTGATGGATTGCGAGGCGTGGTCGTCGGTGAAGATGAACAGGATGTTCGGGCGTTTATCGGGTTTTGCTTGCGCGTTCGCTGGGGTGACGATCGCGAGACAAAGTAAAACGAGGGGTAATAAGCTGATGAGTCGCGGTACCATGGTGATCTCCGGCGTTCCGATAAGGCGTGTACGGCGAGTTTGCGGCTCGCCGCTTGAATGAAGGCATTAGACAGACGATAACAAGACCATCATGCTACACCCACTTCGATCGTTCGTTTACGTCTTGCTGCTGTTTGCAGTTGTCTCGGTCGGCTGCAAGGCCGGTCAACGCACTTCGCCTAAGGCGGCTGCGGCGCCCGTGATCCCCGTGCAGGCACAGGTCCGGGCGGAGAAACTCACCGAACAGGGCAAAGAGCTCAAAAAAGAAGGCTTCACCTCGCAAGCGCTGAAGTCGTTTAGCGAAGCGGTGGAAGAGAACCCGCAGCTGACTGAGGCGCACCTTGCCATCGGCGACATCTTCCGCGAGCGGGGCGTTTACGAAGATGCGGATGCGGCGTACCGCAAAGCCGTCGTGTCCGACCCCAACAACTTTGATGCACGCTATCTGCTTGGCTTGACCAACCACCTGCGTGGCGATCTGGCTCGTGCGATCTCGTCGTACAAGCGGGCGCTAGTTATCAATAAAGACAGCTATGAGGCCAACCGCGACATGGGTTCTGCAGTGATGCAGTCTGGCAAGCCAAAGGAAGCGATTAAGTATGCCAAGCGTGCTGCGGAGCTAAGCCCCGAGTCGCAAGCCGCCTGGGCGAACCTCGCCGCAGCGTATTCACTCACCGGTGACTACGAAAACGCGGTGCAGGCCTACCGTCAAACACTCGAGCTCGGCGACGCGGCGATCCCGATCTTGCTCGGCCTAGCGGACGCACACCTCAAGCTCGGCAACTTCCAACGGGCAGAAAATGTCTTGCACGCGATCGAACGTGAAGGCGGCGATCCGATCGCGAAGGAACGCATGGGCCTAGTGTTGTTCAAGCAGCGCAAGTTTGCTGCGGCTGTTGAGGCCTACCGCAGGGCATTGGAAGGCCAGCCCAACGACACCGCCGCGATGAACGGCCTAGGCATCAGCCTCATGGCGATCTACCTCCGCGATGGCGAAGAAGACGACAAGCTGCGTCTCGAAGCGCTCGGCCTGTGGCGTCGATCATTGAACCTGCGACCGAATCAAGGCACGCTGATCGACCTGCTCTCGCGCTACACCCAGGAATAGCGATTGATCCGTATAAAGCGATGGGATTCTCGGACGTGCCAAAGTACGCGCCGCGATGTCTCAAGCGCTTCCTGTCGGTAGGCCGAATCCAGAATCATACCGACCGCCTAACCGCCTCCCTTTCAGGAACTGAATGATGTCCAAGCCACACGACCAGACCCTTGGCCAAAAAATTGATGCGGTGCTTGAGCCGCTATACACCGAGGCAGAGCAGCACCGCGCGACGATCGCATTGATCAACGAACAGCAGCAAAAACTACAAGAGCAGATCGACTCGGCGGAGCAAGGCCTGGCCCAGATCGAATCACGCATGGTGGAAGTGGTCCGTGCCATGGCACAGCAAGAGCCCGTCATCGCGGCCATCGTCGGCGAGCCATCGGCAAAGGCGCAGACGCCTGCGGTAAGCGAGCCGGTTGAAGAGGCGGTTGTCGAAGCAGCTGAGCCGACGGTTGAAGTTGAAGCAGAGCCTGAGCCGGTCGTTGCCGAATCTGTTGCCGAAGCTGTGGCCGAAGTCGTCGAGCCAGAACCCGTTGCAGCGGAACCCGAAACATCGCCGGAGCCTGACGTCCAAGCCGAAGCCGAAGCCGAAGTTGAGATTGAAGCGGCGGTTGAAGCAGAGCCTGAGCCCGCGCCTGTCGCAGCGGCACCGGCTGGGGAAATTGATATTGAAGAGGTGAAGATCGAGCTGGACCCCGTCCTTGACGCTGCTGCGGTGGATGAAGCGGCCGCGTTGTTGGATGCTCCGCCCGAAGAAGAGGTGCAAGAGGCACCGAAGGTTGACCTTGCGGCTGCTGCTGAGCGTGCTGCTGCTGCCGCGAAACAGCTTCGTGAGAAGGCCGCGGCGAAGTAATCCCTCTATTTTCGCCCAATCATTTGATCCGCACGACCCGGCATCGCCGGTTGATTGTGGTGAATGTCGATCGCCCGGATTGAAGTTGGCTCCATGATCGCACCGATGCAACAACATCGACGCTTATGAGCTTCTTTTCTACACAAACCAATCTAATTGATTCACCAGCACTGTCAGAGGCTGATGAGACGCCGCGTGCTGCGCTGGTGGTCTATCGGCAGCTGATGGGCCAGCCTCACTTCCTGCTGATCAGTACTAGGCGGGATGCGAGCCGACTGACGCTGCCCGGCGGCAAGGTGGACGACGACGAGCCTTCGCTGCAATCTGCGATCCGTGAGACGGTTGAAGAGGCGGGCGTGCTGACCGATCGGCATCAGCCATTAGGCCTGTACGAACACGAGAAGACCAGCGGTAAGATCTATCCGACGCAGACGTTCATCGCGCGATACGCCGGTTATGAATCCGGGCACGAGCAGCGTGAGTTGCACTGGCTGACGGTCGCTGAGCTGCGTGATTCAAGCCGATCGATCCGTCGGGCCGTCATCGAGCAAATCGAGCAAGCGGCGGAATCGCTGCCGGCCTACACCGCCGCGTCATAATCGATCCTGCATTTCAAAGCTTATGATGGAATAACGGGCGAAGTCAGCGCGTTATCTTTTCACCTCGTACTTTGCCAAGGAAACATGATGCCTGCATTATTTTTGTTCGTTCTTCTCTCACTTGTCCTGCTTGTCGGCTGTGATCAGACGGATGGGAAAGCTCCGCCGACCGATGGCGACGCGAGTGCGAGTTTGCAGGATGTGCTGGATACGAAGAAGGCGCAATGGGCTGACGGCGCGACCGACGAAGCCAAAGCTCTTTACGACGATGGCATCGCCAAGGTCGCTGCCACCGGCGTGCTCGGTACGATGAAACAAGTCGGGGATGTCTCACCCGCTTTCACGCTCCCCAACGCCGTCGGCGAAGAGGTCTCCTCTGCTGAGCTGCTCAAGGATGGGCCGATCATTGTTGTCTTCTACCGCGGGGCGTGGTGCCCGTACTGCAATCTGACCCTAGTCGCCTGGCAGGAGCAGCTCGAAACGATCCAAGGCCTAGGTGCACAGCTCGTGACCATCAGCCCGCAGTTACCTGACTATTCGTTGTCCAGCAAGGAAAAAAACGACCTGACGTTTCCCGTGCTAAGCGATGTGGGTAATAAGGTCGCCGACGATTTCGGCATCACCACGCAGGTCACCCCCGAGATCATCAAGCTCTGGGAAGGGCGGATCGATCTCGAAAAACACAACGGCGACACCTCGGCCAAGCTGCCCCTGCCTGCGACGTATCTTATCGGCACCGATGGCAAGGTCCACTTCGCGCATGCTCACGAGGACTACCGTGTCCGTGCCGAGCCAGAGGATGCGATCAACGCACTCCGCGAGCTTGTGGGGCAATAGCGATTCGCCCCATCGGGTTAAGATGCTGGGTATGCAAAAGCAATCCCTAGGAAAAACAGGTCTATGTGTCTCGCCACTGACCCTTGGCGGGCTCTTCACCTCTGATCTCGGCGGCGGGGTTGAGGCCACTGTCGAAACGCTCGAAAGGGCCTTTGATCTTGGCATCAACTTCATCGACACTGCGCCCGCCTATGCGAACTCTGAGGAAACCCTCGGCAAAGCACTGCGCCAAGTCTCTAACATCCCTGACGACCTAGTGATCTCCACGAAGCTCGGCGGTCGACCATCGCCGTTTGATCCGCAAGACCCAAAAGGGCTTTTTGGATCGGTCGAAGAAAGTCTTCGTTTACTAAACCTCGAAACGATCGATGTTTTGATCGTCCATGAACCAGATCGGCCTAGTCAATACGCGTGGTGGACTGACCCCGCGAGTGTCGATGGTCCGGTGATGCAAGTTCTAGAAGAACTTAAAAAGCAAGGGAAAATACGCTGCACAGGCTTAGGCGGCACGACCGTTAACGAAATGCATCACCTTGTTGAATCAGACAAATTTGACGTATTGCTATCCGCATTTAATTACAGCGTGTTGTATCGTGAGGCTGCGTTGGAATTGCTGCCTGCCGCGCAGTCTCTGGGTATGGGTGTGATGCTTGGCAGCGTGCTGCAGCAGGGCGGTCTAGCGAAGCGTTACGACGATGCGATCAAGGTCAAGCCGAGCTGGATGTCGGCTCAACGTTGCCTACAGTTTCGTGCGTTGTATCAACTGCTTGATGACACGGGCATGACGCTGCCTGAGTTAGGCATTCGCTTCGCCGCGGCGCATCCCGCAGTGAGTACGGTGTTGATCGGCACCTCGAACCCAAAGCACCTCGCAGCGGGCGTCGCTGATTTGGAGAAGGGGCCGCTATCGGATGAGCTGGTCGAAAGGCTCGGCGACATCGCGGTAATGGTGCCGTATCGACCATTCGAGGAGCCGATGGTTTTGCCGATGGGTAAGCCTTACTTCGGCCCGGGCCGAGCGAACGTCGGCGAAGGCATTCAGGTGGGTAAACTGTGATCAGGCAAGGATTTCGATTCCGTACTGGGGTGCCAATGCTTTGAGCTTGGCGATATGTTCTGGCGTGATAGGCACGTCATCATTCATCGAATCCACTACGACACCGACTTTGCGGAAGTACTGATCCATTCCAGCGGGTAACGCCTGGATGAGCATGCGTACGTCGCTGGTGGAGTGGTTCTTAAAAGCATGTACAACGCGGGGCACAACGCGCACCGAGGTCCCCGAGCCAGCCACGACATCTTCACCGTCTACGGTAAACGTCACCTCGCCGGTTAGCACATAAAACAGCTCAACATCGCTCTGCGTGTGTGGTGGCGGTCCGCCGCCTGCGGGTACGCGCGCCTCGATGAGTGTGTAGCTTCCGTCGGTTTCTTCGCCGGTCGCAAGAAACGCGTATACATCTCCCGCGACAGCAAACTTTTCACTTTGTTCAGCGGTACGAATCATATCAAAACCTTTGAATCGTTAGTCCTTAACGGTAAAGTTCGCGAAGCCGCCGTCGGAGACGGGGTGCGTATAGATGATGCCTTCGATCTCTGCTTCAATGCGCCAGTTCCATAGGCCCGGCGCGACGCGTGCGCCCGGGACTTCTGCGATCCACACGCCTTGGCGCGGCACCATCGGCTGGGTCACGACGCCTGGCAGGCCCGGGACCGTGTAGCTCAATACGGCCTTACCGACCGTAAATTTCGCGGCGTCCAATTTGAACACAATCGGCTGGCCTGATTTGGCAAACGATACGCTGCTAGCCACGGACCGTTGCACGAGTTCGGTGTAGTCCACGATCTCGGTGACGTAGGGTTTCTGTGCTGAGCCTAGCGAGTGTCCCTCGCCGCCCGCGAAGACATCGAAGTAGTACGTGACCGCTTCGCCCGGGGCCATGCTCTGGGTTTCTAGCGTCGTGACTAAGTGTCGGCCTTGCAGGTCGAGCGGCCGCTTGGTGTAAGGGCCACGCTGCGTCGACAGGCTGTAGTACACCGTCCCGCTCGCGTCGGCGGTCGAATCCTTGGGCAATTTTACGGCCAAGTGCAGCACCTGCCCGGTCTCTAGCACCGGCACACGCTGGTGGCTCGGGCCACAGCCGACCATTAACCAACCGCACAACAACAGCACCAGTCCCGCTAATCGATTGTTCTTCATCTGAGCATCGTACAAAAGTCCGGCGATGCACTCCCGATTCATTGGATGAGCCTATTCAATATTCTCCAAGTTAGACGCGATTGAGCCGATACCGTTGTTGTGAGCAGCCTGCCCCCACAACCCGAGACGATTCAGTTAGCGACGCGCACGCAAGGCACGCCGCCGGGCCAATCGCCTTCGTCTGCGCCGCTGACCCCCGAGCATCATGCGGAGATCGTCAAGGCTCAGCAGCGTCGCAAGAAGATCAGCCGAGCGGTGAAGGTCGCAGCGTTTAATGCGTGGAGCTTCGCGATTTTTGCTGGCTTCTCGATGTTGTTCGCGATCTTTAGCGTGACCTCGCTGATCGCCGCGCTCGCGCTGGCGGGCTTGGCGTACAACGAGTTCCGCGGCCGACGACAACTCCTACAACTCAATACCCAAGGGCCACGCACGCTCGGCATCAACCAAGTCATTTGCTGCATGCTCATCGCGCTCTATTGCGGCTTGCAACTTTTTAAAGCGATCACCGGTCCTGGTGCATATGCACAAGCGATCGAACAAACGCCTGAGCTTGCGTCGATGCTCGAGCCGATGGAGGACTTGCTGCAGACGGCGACGATTGTTGCCTATGTCGCGGTGCTCATCATCGGCGTCGGTGCGCAGGGCTTGACCGCGTGGTACTACTTCTCGCGCAAGCGGCACCTGAGCGAATATCTCAAACAGACCCCGCAGTGGGTGCTCGACTTAGATCGTATTAAGGCATCCTCTGTTTGAGTCGACGCAGGATTTACTGCGACCCTTCACGCGCGACCTGTTGCCGCAACACGGTCCGCAGTTTCTCAGGCGATACCCGCCTATAATCGTTCAAATAGATTTCGTGATGCTTACCCGTCAGGGACAGGCCTTGCCCTGGGATGAATACCTCGTGCATCTCTTTTAGCACGGGTCCCTCATTCGAGTAGGGCCCAACATGTAACGTCTGTACGCACAACCCCTCGTCCAACTCGATCAATCGCAACCGATCCAGCAGTGGCGGATTCTTTTTCTTCGCGACCTTTTCCACCGCCTGCTCAAACATTGACTCGTCGATCCAGTTGGGCGTCATCAGCATCGCTGACCAATCCCACTTGGTTTTATCAAACTTCGTGGTAAACACCGCCCAATCGTCGGCCCACCAGCGCGCTTGTAGTGGCGGCACAACGTAGTCCTTTTTCAATTCAATCTTCGACATGAACTTGAGCGTGTACGCCACGGGGTACAGCGTCGCGATCGCGGCTGCGTAGTCGCTTGACTCTGGCCCGCCGCCGCCCTCGATCGCGAGGTAATGCAGCAAAGGTATCTCGACGACCTGGAACACGCCGGGCTTCGCTTTGTAGCTCGGTATTGCTTTTTTGAAATCAATCTTCATCGTTCATTTCTTGGCGAATCGCCGCTGGCTTGGTTGGGGTAGGCGCGTACACTGTGCGTTCAGTATGCCGATCTTGGTATTCAATGCCCGGCTTGGTCTTGTGGCTGAACTGGTTCGATTTCATTTTTCTTTTATAAAATACAGAGATTTCCGATGTACCCATATTTCACGATGAAAGCTTTTACGCTTGGTTTGCTTGTTGGCTTCGTTGCACTCACGGGCTGTGCGGGGACGAGTGCGAAGGCCGACCGCGATTGGGAGGATCCGGGCTACGCGACGGACATTCGTGCGACGCAGGCCGAGTCTCGGCCGGGGCCCGACGAAGGCCCGAATAGTTGGAAGCTGTGGATGAAGCACCATGAAAATCGTAAGCGGTGGTGTGCTGAAGAAGAAGTCGATCTGTTGATGGTGGGCGATTCGATCGTCTTCGGCTGGGCACGCAAGGGTCGGCCGGTCTGGGACGAGTACTACGCGGATCGCAAAGCGGTGAACATCGGGTCCAGTGGCGATCGGACGTACCACATGCTTTGGCATTTTCAGAACGGCGGGCTAGACGGCATGAAGGACCGCAACCCGAAGCTTGTCGTCGTCATGATTGGCACGAACAATCGTGGCGATGCCGAGAAGCAAGGGGCCGACACCGCCTACGGCGTCCTCGCGCTACTCAAGGAAATCCACGCCAAGCTGCCCGAGTCGAAGATCCTATTGATGGCGATTTTTCCGCGTGGCGATAAGCCTGACGACGCAGGCCGAGTCCGTAATGATCAGATCAACGCGATTCTCAAAACTTATGCCGACGGCGAGACCGTCCACTGGCTGGATATCGGCCACGTCTTCCTGAACAACGAAGGTATCTTGAATCGCGAGCTGATGCCAGACGCCTTGCACCCCAACGTCCCCGGCTACCGCGCGTGGGCCGACGCGATGGAGCCAGAGATCAAACGCTTCTTAGGCGAGGCGAAGTAGGGCTGCGGCGATAATACTTTGTGGATAGTTTTAAAAAAAGACCGGCGTTGCGGCCGGGCTTTTTTGGGATATTTTGTTACTACTTAGCGTCGTCATCGTCGTGCGGCAATTAATCCGCCTAGACCTAGGAGGGCAAGGGAGGATGGTTCTGGGACTTCAACGAGTTGGAAGCCATTGAGTGGGCCATTGACACCGCCCATGCTGAAGGTGAGGACGCCACCGTCAGAGGTGAGGCCGTCGATGCGGTAGTAGTTTGTGGGGCCGATGTCTACGTTGGCCGGATTTGTAGCTTCGAGCAGCGCGCCGACGGAGCCGTTGGTTGTACCAAGTTCACGGTTAACGTAGATGGTGCTGCCGAGACCGCCGCCGGTGGTTTGGGTCACGGGCATACCAGAGCTGCCGTTCTTCCAGAACCAGTCGGAGTAGATGACCATCGAGTAGGTAGCGCCGTCGTTCAGGCCGTTGAGGGCCAAAGCGAATTCGGTGCTGTTGTCCGAGGACTTTGTCCAAGAGTCAAAGATGTCGAATCCGGCAATGTTTCCGCTGCCAAAGCCCGTTCCACTGAGGTCGAGGCTGACGCCTGCGGCGGCGGAGCCGGTGTTGTCGACGAGGGCTTGACCGCTGCCGTTGGCGGTGATCGAGTTCCAAGTGCTTGTGGTGTTTTCGGGCGCAGCGCCTAGGAATTCATCGGATGCGTCAACATTATTGCCCATGTTGACGTTCCAGACTGTGGCAGCGGATGTAGAGCTAGCAAGTGCTAGTGCTGCGACAGCGGATAAGGTCTTCAGTGTTTTCATTGGTTTTGCTCCTTCTTGGTTCCCGGCACGATTTGCAAATAGATTTTTTAGAAAGCTCTATCCTGACTGTTTATCATACATGCTGTAGCATGCGAAGGTACGCGTTATCTCAGAAAATAAATGCTTTATTGGACAATCGTTAAGAGTTGTTAATTTAGGTAAAGATTTTTTTCGATTTTTTACACTGTATTGCCTCATTTTAAAAAGTATAGAAATCTTAATTATGAAACTTAAAACAATCGCCCAATCGTCCTTGTTCTTTGCTGCCATCCTGCTTTTTGTCGGCCTATCAGCTGTACAAGGCAGCGTCGCGACGAAGCCGAGTGAAACCGTCGTCGCTGAAAGGGTTCCGGTTGAGAAGCGATGGACGGAAACGATCGACGGCAAGGTCGTCAGGTTCATGACGATCGATGGCATCATGGTCCACGAAACGGACACCACAAAACAGCCGCTTCCAAAGGTCGTCACACCTGGTACAGCCAGCACGCAAGACAAGTCAGGTACCGCGCCTTCCGATGCGATCGTCCTATTCGACGGCACCAAAGCCTCGATGGACAACTGGCACGGGACTCGGCCTAAGCACCCCAACAATGACTGGAATCTGCTCGACGATGGCTCGATGGAAGCGGTTCGGCAAGCAGGCTCGATCAAGTCCAAGCAGAAGTTCGGCTCTTGCCAGTTGCACATCGAATGGATGGCGCCCAACCCACCCAAAGGCGAAGGCCAGGGCCGAGGCAACAGCGGCGTCTTCCTGATGGACAATTATGAGGTGCAGATCCTCGACTCTTACAACGATGTCAGCACGACCTATGCGGACGGACAGGCCGGGGCCTTGTATGGACGAAAAAAACCTGACTTTAACGCCTGCCGAAAGCCGGGCGAGTGGCAAACCTACGACATCCTTTTCAAGCGGCCTCTGTTTGACGAAGAGGGCAACGTCATACGTCGCGCTGAGTTTGTCGTGCTCCACAACGGCGTCTTCATCCAGAACACAACGCTGTTCGGCGGCACCGGCTGGGACGGTCCACACGCGGCGACAGACTATAAAAAACATGCTGACGCGTTGCCGATCCAACTGCAAAGCCATGGCAGTCCGGTTCGGTTCCGCAACATCTGGATCCGACCGCTGGAAGACTAAAGCATCTTGCGTTTTTGTGGCAAGGCTTGAGCGTCTTCTCCCTGGTCAGGAGAGGGCGGGGGGCTCAGCTTCTACTACGCATGAAAAAGGGCAGCCCTTGGTGAAGAGCTGCCCTCATAAAATTTCAAGTAGGCCTAATGGCCAGTTGATTTACCAGCGATCGCCACCACCGCCGCCGCCACCGCCACCGCGATCTTCGCGTGGGCGTGCTTCGTTGATGTTAAGTGCACGGCCTTCGAAGTCGTTACCGTTGAGGTCTTCGATGGCCTTCTTGCCGCCTTCGTCATCCATGGTGACGAATGCGAAGCCGCGTGGGCGACCGGTTTCGCGGTCGTTGATGATCGCGACTTCTTGGACTTCGCCGTAGTTAGAGAACAGGCTCTCGAGGGAGTCTTGGGTGGTATTGAAGCTGAGGTTGCCTACGTAAAGTTTCATCTGACTGCTTTCCTAAATCTTGAGCGCGGTGTGCTGGTTTTGAAGTAGCGAGGGCCGGGCCCGGTGTACAAGCCGTGCTGACATCAGCTCGGCTTTGGGTAATAAAGTTGGGTGCGATTGGCATCCGTTAGAGTTGGCCTAAAGGCTTCATTTGCCTTCCAGCAACGGATTTCGTCAGCGCCGCCTGTTTGCGGTGGCCTGCTTGCCCTTACGGGGCGGAATCACGTGGCCGGTATTATACACGCAGCAGTGTCGGCCGTCGAGTGACGGTCGTTCGGGCTATTTTTGGACCCGCTTGACGCCGATCCATCTACCGCGAGAGCTTTTCGATGAGGTTGCGTCGGCTTAGCTTGAAACCTAGGGGCAGAGTCAGCTTTTCATAAGCATGTTTGGCGTACCAGCTAGGCTGCGCGTAGCCAAGTTCGCACAGGAGATACCCCGCTACGCGATGGAAATCGTATTTCTGCTTCGCGGACCAGTCTTCTGATCCACTGCCTGATCGGCCGGTGCGGATAAAGCCGTCGGGTAGCGCCGCAGTGTCGAGAAATTGCTCGTTCTTCTTCATCTTATCGATGCGGTTGCGCTCGAGGACTTGCTCGACATCGTAGCGATCAGGATCAAATCCAAGAAAGTCTCGAACGCGCGACAGCGTGCTTTGTCCATCGGACTTCAAGTCTTCGTACCGGATCTCGAGGTATCGGCCTTCTGCTTCATACTGCTTCGCTACGCGTGCGGCGCCCAATCCGCTTCGCCACCATTGCGCGGCGGCTGTGATCGTGCGCGGAGACCAGCTCTGCCCCCAACTATCGCTCGCTTCAAGCAAAGACGCTGCGACATCACGCCCATCCCGGATCACGTGGACGTACTTTGGCTTGGGAATTAGATACTCGATGATCTCGATTTCATTGGCCTGCGGAATCTTGCTTAGAAGGATCGTGTTTGGCTTGGGCTCTTCAATCACTTCCCGATAAACCTGACGTAGAAAATTTTTCAGGTAGTTATCAAATTGCTGACGGCTCCATACGGACGGTAGGCCGTGCGGTGCGGGGTCGTCTTCATCAAACTGCCAGGCGTCAAACCATGGCCGAAGATAGTGCGTGAATAGCTTGAGCTCGGGCCGAGTGTAGATGTCCGGGTGCTCATTGAGTAGCGACTGGAGCCAGGTCGTCCCGCTACGTGACGCACCGAGAATGAAGACAAACGGACAGTCCAACCAATCCCATTCTGGGGATTGCGTGGATGAGATTCGGTGCATGTCGTC
>JBGCDC010000490.1:0-3835 GCA_045105055.1 Phycisphaeraceae bacterium
GCGTATCGGTCAGCTTGCTGCCTTGGGCATGGACCGAAGAGCAAGCGACGAGGCAACTCAGCGCAACTAAAAAGCAAAATAAACCGCGCAGGGATGTGTGTGTTCTCATATCCCAAGTATACCCCTCTGGCAGGCCTTGCAGCAAGGGTGAGGAATAAGAAAAATGAATGTAATCTCAATGAATCAGAGCACTTCTGCGCGTAGAGCCTGTCCTCCAACAGGCTCTACGCGACTATTTTTCTGCGAGTGCGCCGTTCTCGATACTGCTGCCTTCGTTGGCCGCGTTTTGCTCGGCCATGGCACGCTTGGCTTGCCCCGCGGCAATCTCAACGCGATCCATCACCATCTGCATATGGTCAGGCCGATCTGCAGGTGCTTTCGCCACGCAATCTAAGAGCAGATTGGATAAGGCTGGCGGGCATTCCGGAACCAGTTCGATCGGAGATTGGATGGTCTTCTTGGAATCGTCCGTACGCAGCTGAATTGTGTCGCCACGATCTTTTCGAGGCATCATCGTCGGCACACGCTCGCCGGTGAGGAGCCAGTACATCGTCGCGCCGAGGTTGAACATGTCGGTCTTAGGCGTGATCGGCTGCCGCTTCACCTGCTCAGGAGCGATGTAGTCTGGGGTGCCTTGGATCCGCTCTTTGACCGTGCCGTTCTTACAGCTTTGGCCGAAGTCGATCAGCTTTATGCTGCCATCAGAGGTCACCATGATGTTGTTTGGCTTGATATCCGCATGGACATAGCCCGCGTCGTGCATGCACTTCAGGGCCTTGGCCGCGGCATGGAACAGTTTGCAGAAGCTAACCATCCCGCTGAAACGGATTTGCTCGAGCGTTTTACCCTCGACCAACTCCATCAACACCAACACCTCGCTGGTTCGCAGCAAGGCCCGCTGGCGAATAAATTTATGGACTTTACGGATCAGCGGGGAGTCGAGACTCTTGCTGACCTCGTACTCGGTGACCGCTTGGTCGATGAAGCGTTGCTGCTTGGCGTTATCCTTGACAACGCGCTTGAGACAGAACTCTTTCCCGTGCTTGTCACGCACACGATATAGCTTGCTGGCAGCTCCCTCTCCGAGGGTTGCTACCACGTCATAGCCTGCAATCTGGTGAAACTCAGCCATTGGTAAGCAATACGAAAAACCGTAAACTTCGTAAAGAAGCGGGCTTACATCGCAATGCATCCTCTAATTGTCTCGGAATAACCTTATAACGTATGTACATACTGTACGCCTTGGTCCGCCCCTGGGCAATAGGCCCAGCGACAATTAGCTGACGCACGCAAACGCCATCGCATTGCAACCATCGACTAAGTTCTTTGCCATGATGAGCTTAGATTAAAAAACGACCTGTAAAACAGGCCGTCGGCAAAGAATTAAAGCGTTTGGATGAGCGATCCTACTCGCGGATCTGCTTACGGAACTCACCCGCAGGGAAAAACGGGGCCAAGGAGTCCGCGGATCGGCCGGTGTGAAGGAAGACTCGGCTCCGCGGGATGTCGTAGGCCTGCTGGAGCAGACGCACGAGCTTAACGGTCGCGTCCATCTGATCCTCGGTAAATGCTCGACTGTCGGCATCCCCCATCAGGCAGACGCCAATTGCGTCGCGGTTCCACTTATCAGCTTGCTCGCCAGCGATGTAGTCGCCAGCCAACTGATCTTTCCATCTGCGAGCGATCTCAACCTCGCCATCAGATCGGCCTTGTCGGTCGTTGATAACGAAGTGGTATCCTGCTCCGCGTGGGGTCGGCAGGCCTTGCCGAGCGTATTCCCGGTCCCAAGCTGAGTTTAGCTCGCGCTCGCCGCCAGCGATGCCGCGAGAGTCGTGGATGATGATGTATTCCCAGCTCTTGCCGTCTGGCACGCCGAGGATCTCGTCACGAGCGTTGTCGCTGGACATATCCAACGCAGAAAGCGACCAGGCGTTAGCTCGGTAGCCAGGGTCGGGCTCAAGTGCGAGCAGGATCGCGCTGACTAGTGTCATGCCGACAACTAGTGAACCTAAAACTCGGAT
This sequence comes from Phycisphaeraceae bacterium, assembly GCA_045105055.1. Classification (GTDB taxonomy): domain Bacteria; phylum Planctomycetota; class Phycisphaerae; order Phycisphaerales; family Phycisphaeraceae; genus JAHQVV01. The sequence continues at coordinate 2,022 of JBGCDC010000490.1, forward strand.
GGTGCGTTGATCGAGCAACCGCTTCTTCCCGCTAGCAAGTCGATGAAAGGCGACGCCATGATCCACCCGGCGTCTTGTAACCCTACGTTTCATCGGCCGATGCCTTTTCTAGCTTTGAAAGTTAAACGGTAAAGTGCGATAAAAAACTGATGTTCAGTACTTGTGGCCCAACCTTTGCGGGTCAGGCGGTCTGGGCAACCTGTTTAAGGCCGGTCCATCGGCCGAAGTCGAGAACGCAAAGCAGGCCTCATATTGCCGAACGAGTCGGCTTCTTCTTGCGGCGGCTCACCCCCACGGAGAGCCTGGTATCGGCCATAAGGCGTGCGAGGCAGCTCGCTACTCAGTGGATTCGTGCCGCAGCCCGCGAGCCAAACCAGACCCGCCAACGAACACAAAAACACCCATCCACACCTGATCATCGCCTTTTTTCCCTGCGTGCTTGACTACACCCAAGTCTATCCCACGGTTACAGGTGTCACAACCTGCATCGAAGGAAAAAATGGTTTAATCGGTCCGGTACACTCCCCAGCATGGCCAAGCCCATCACCAGCGCCCGCCAAGCGGCGGTAGAGATCATCAGCGAGCTCCGTGAGCAGGGGTACACCGCCTACCTCGCTGGGGGTTGCGTGCGTGATGCGCTTTTGGGAAACGAACCAAAAGACTATGACGTGGCGACAGATGCGACGCCCGACATCGTTCAGCGGATCTTCCCCAAGTCTGCTGCGGTTGGCGCGGCGTTCGGCGTCGTGATCATTTACACAAGCGCCCCCAAGGGGCAAGCCCGCTTTGTCACCGAGGTCGCGACCTTCCGAGCCGAGGGCGCCTATTCCGACGGCCGACGCCCCGACGAGGTCCGCTTCACCAACGCGCAGGAAGACGCCAGCCGACGCGACTTCACCATCAACGGCCTCTTCGCCGAGCCCGCCCCCGAAAATAATCAAGACGAGCTGAGCGACCGCATCATCGATTACGTCAACGGCCGAGCCGACCTCGAAGCAGGCCTGATCCGAGCCATCGGCGATCCAGGCGAACGATTCGGCGAGGACTACCTGCGCATGCTCCGTGCGATCCGATTCGCATCACGGCTCAACTTCGATATCGAACCAAAGACCAGCGCAGCCATCCGTGCTCACGCACGCTACCTCGGCCAGATCAGCCGGGAACGGATCGGCCAAGAGCTACTTGCCATGCTGCTAGGCCCCGGCCCAGTGCTTGCGCTCGATCTACTGCAGCAACACAAACTCGATGCTCCAACATTAAACGAAGACCCAAGCGAGCAACCGCTCGATGTGAGTCGCAGGCTATCTGACTTAGCCGACGCTCCAACGCGATTGGCCGGTTGGCTTAGCGATCGGCACGGCCGCGATGCCGACCAGCCACGCATCATCAAACGCTGGCGAAGCGCACTGTCCTTGAGCAATGAACACCGAGACGAGTTGAGCCGACTGCTCGCATTGATGCCGAGGCTTACCGGTTGGCCTGATCTGCCGATCTCAGCACGCAAGCGACTCGCTGCGCAACCCAACTGGGATCAGTCGCTCATCCTGTTTGATGCGATGCAAGGCGACGCGCTTACCATCCGTCGCGACACCGAGCAACTCGCCAACGACGGCGTCGGCTTATCCCCCGCCCCGCTACTGACTGGAGACGACCTGATCGACGCAAAGCTCCAGCCAGGCCCACACTTCAAAACGCTCCTCGACCAGGCCTACGATCAACAACTCGAGGGCCAACTCCAGACGCGCACCGAAGCATTGGACTGGCTCGATTCACAATCCCGGTAAAACAACTCCATGCACTCCCAACACAAGCAC